>JAWXUT010000031.1:0-16392 GCA_044426075.1 Bacillota bacterium | reverse complement strand
TCTACCAACCCACCACGGCTTACATTTACAATAATTGGTTTCTGTGCCATAAGCGCGATACTTTCTTTATTAATAAAATGATGCGTTTCTTTGGTGTAACCTGCGTGCAAACTTATTATGTTACTGCGTGCAAATAATTCTTCTTTACTTACAAGTTCAATGCCCAATTCTGCCAAACTTTTGCTATCTGCAAATGGGTCATATGCAACTATTTTGCAACCGAACGCTTGCGCTCTTTTAGCAGCTGCCTTACCTATTTTACCCGCGCCTACTATGCCCCAAGTTTTGCCAGACAACCTAAATAGTCCATCGCGATTGTTAAATCTGAATATGCCGTCGTTACGCATATCGTTTTGATATTCATTAATCTTTCTTACCGCACTAAGTGCCAATGTAAGTGTGTGATCTGCAACCTCATCGGTGCAATATTCCTCAATGCACGCAACTGTTATGCCTAACTTTTTACACTCTGCAATATCAATTGAATTGTATCCGTTAGCTTCAACCGATATCATTTTTAACTTTTTAGCGTGCGATAACACGCGGGCATCTATTGTAAGATATGCGGTCATCAACACATCCGCTTCTGCAAGCTTTGCAAAGAAAACTTCTTCATTGCCGTCATACACATAACAATCAATTGCAATATCTTCGCCCAAACCTGCACGCAAAAATCCACGCTCAAGGTCTAAATCTCTGTCCATTACCTCATCATAATCGCATATCAAAATTCTCATTACTTACTCTCCAATGCTGATTTAATAGCGATTAACAATTTGTTGTTTTCTTCTGTTGTGCCTATTGTTATACGCATATGATTAGGATATCCCCAACCTACACAAGGCCGTGCTATAACTCCGCGACACAATAATTTTTCGTTAAATTCTTTGGCTAGCATCGGCAACTTAACAAACAAAAAGTTCGTTTGACTATCAACTACCTCTAATCCCAATTTACGCAATTCTGCCACTAAGTGCTCCCTATCACGCCATATTAGGCTCCTAAAGTGCGATGTTTCTGCTTCGCAATTTTGAATTAATTCAACGGCTGCAGCAAGCCCCATTCTGTTTGCGTTAAATGGTTCTGCCACTGTATTAATGTAGTCAATTAACTCTGGCTTTGCAACTATGTAGCCCACGCGCTGACCCGCTAATCCATAATACTTTGAAAATGTTCTAACTGCCATTACTTGATGACCTTTTTTTACATAGTCAATTGTGTTTGGCACGCTGTCTTCTTTTGCGAATTCAACATATGCTTCATCCATAACTAAATACACGTGTTCAGGAAGACTTTCAATAAATTTTTCTAGCTTGCTACGCTCAACTACTGTGCTTGTTGGATTGTTAGGATTGCATATCCATATTAATTTTGTTTTGGGTGTTATTAGTGCAGAAATTTTGTCTACATCTATTGCATAGTTTTCATCAATATCACAACTAACAACTTTTGCGCCCATAATCAAACATATCTCTTTATATAATCCGTATGTTTGGTTTGGGATAATAACCTCATCACCCTCATCTAAAAACGTTTTTGAAATTGTGTCCAGCACATTGCCCGCTCCGTGACCTAGTGCCACCCACTCGCTACTAACGCCATATTTTGCGCCCAAAATTCTGCGCAACCCTTCATAATTTTTTTCGGGATATACGTTAGTTCTATCAATCTCGCGGTGCATAACCTCTCTAACACTCGCAAATGGTGCATAGTTATTTTCATTTGACCCAAGTTTTACTACATCAGTTATATTGTATTTTTTAATGACTTCATCTGTGGTTAATCCACCCACATACATTGTTGCATTATAAACTGACTTCCTTAATTTAAGCATATATCCTCACTTGGTTTTTATTTATTTCAATCTAATAATTATACCATAATTATAGCTTTTAGTCAATATCAGACACCAAAATATGGCCAAATAAAATTATAAAAAGGCTCTAAAAAAAGCCTTGTTTTCTGTGTGAATATGTTAGTTTATTGTGAAGCATAAATGCGTGGTCCGTTTAGCGAACTAAGGGTGTGACGCAATTTCGTCTTTAGGCAAGTAAATCACGGTTTTTTGCGAATGAGTGTATTGGGCATACATGATTTCGCGAAAAATTGGGGTTTGTGAAGCATAAGGGCGGAAGTCCGTTACACCCTCTTGCGAGCTTGTTTTATGCCTCTTATTATAACTTGCCTAGCATAAACTGCATCTTCTTTGGTGGCGGGCGGTGTATCCTTTAGAGGGAAGTCGATGCCCATTTGTTCATACTTGCTTTTACCCATATCGTGATATGGCAACACATCTAACGCCTTTATATTTTTTAGGCTAGACATAAATGCCCCTAGCTCCAAAAGATACTGTTCATTTAAGGTGATACCTGGTACCACAACGTGCCTTATCCAAGTGGTTTTATTAATTGTGTATAGATACCTTGCAAATGACAACACCTTTTGATTGCTAAACCCCGTTAATTTTTTGTGCTCTTCATCATTTATATGTTTGATGTCTAGCATAACTAGGTCTGTTACCGCCATTAGCGCTTCCATTTTAGGGTGCAAAATTGGATTAAACTTTATACCCGATGTATCTAGGCAAGTGTGTATACCTAACTGTTTACATTGCGTGAACAATTCTGTTACAAACTCAATTTGCATAAGGGGTTCGCCTCCAGTAACTGTGATTCCACCAGACTTGTAAAACTCTTTGTATGAGTTGTACTTTGTAATGATTTCTTCAACAGTATACTGCTTGCCGTCTCTTTTTTTCCAAGTGTCGGGGTTGTGGCAATATAAACATCTAAGCGGACAACCTTGTAAAAATACTACAAAGCGTAAACCTGGACCATCTACCGTGCCAAATGTTTCAAACGAATGAACATACCCTTTCACAACGCGTAGTCAATTATATTGATGCGTGGAATGTACGTGAAATAACGTCGTCTTGTTGCTCTTTTGTCAACTTAACAAAGTTAACTGCATATCCAGAAACACGCACTGTTAGTTGTGGGTATTTTTCTGGGTGTGCTTGTGCGTCTAGCAATGTATCTCTTGTAAATACGTTAACGTTTAAGTGGTGGCCGCCTTTTTCTGCGTATCCGTCTAATAATTCAACTAAGTTGTCTATTTGTTGTTTGTTTTCCATAATAATTACTCCTTTAAGTTTTTATTCATCTTCCTCATCAATCTGTTCTGTTGGTTGGCAACAAGCGCCGGTTTTACAAGAACATTCTGTGGAGTTTACAGTGCTGACACTTATACTATCGGCACTGCCCTCTTGCGTTGCAATATTGATGTGACCAACTCCGTCGGACACCAATTTATCTAACATTGCAATTAATTCATCTGTATCGTGTGTAGACATAATATTAATCTTCGCTAGTTAGCGCATCAATATCAAGTTCGCCTGCAAAAACTTTATCCTCTTTACCAAGTGCACCTGGTATGATTGAGAATGTGTTTGAAATGCCGTCTTGTGAATATTTAAATGGCAATTTTGCAACTGATGCAAGGGATGCGATAGCTCCGTTTGTATCTCTGCCGTGCATTGGGTTAGCACCTGGTGCTAGTGGAACACCTTTCTTTCTGCCATCTGGTGTGTTACCAGTCTTTTTACCATAAACAACGTTTGATGTTATTGTTAGGATTGACATTGTAGCAACACCCTTTCTGTAAGTGTGATGTTTTTTGATTTTGCCCATAAAGTTTGCAACAAGATCAACTGCAATGTTATCAACACGGTCATCATTATTACCATATTTTGGGAAATCGCCTTCAACTTCGAAGTCAACTGCAATGCCGTTTTCGTCACGGATTGGTTTAACTTTTGCATATTTGATTGCACTTAGTGAATCTGCTACAACTGAAAGACCTGCAATACCAGTAGCAAAATATCTTTTAACTTCTCTGTCGTGCAATGCCATTTGAACTCTTTCGTAAGCATATTTATCGTGCATATAGTGGATGATGTTTAGGGTGTTTACGTATAAACCAGCTAGCCAATCCATCATATCGTTGAATTTTGCCATAACATCATTGTATTCTAAATACTCGCCAGTTGCTGGAGCATATTTAGGGCCAACTTGGCTCTTCATAACTTCATCAACACCGCCGTTGATTGCATATAACATACATTTTGCAAGGTTTGCGCGAGCGCCAAAGAATTGCATCTCTTTACCAAGTTTCATTGAAGATACGCAACAAGCAATAGCATAGTCATCACCGTGAGTAACCCTCATCATATCATCATTTTCATATTGAATTGAAGATGTTTTGATTGACATATTAGCGCAATATCTTTTGAAGTTTGTTGGCAAACTTGTTGACCACAAAACTGTTAGGTTTGGCTCTGGAGCTGGACCCAAGTTGTCTAGTGTGTGCAAATATCTGTAAGATGATTTTGTAACTAAATGTTTGCCTGATAGTGAAACACCAGCAATTGACTCTGTTACCCAAGTTGGGTCGCCTGAGAACAATGCGTTGTATTCTGGAGTTCTTGCAAACTTAACCAAACGCAATTTCATAATGAAATGGTCGATATATTCTTGAGCTTCAACTTCTGTAATAACGCCGTTGTCTAAATCTCTTTGGATAAAGATGTCAACAAATGTAGAAGTTCTACCTAAGCTCATTGCAGCGCCGTTTTGCTCTTTAACTGCAGCTAGATAACCGAAGTAAGTCCATTGAATAGCTTCTTTTGCGTTTGAAGCTGGCTTTGAAATATCGTATCCGTATATTTTGCCAAGTGCTTTAAGTTCTTTAAGCGCATTGATTTGCTCAGCAAGTTCTTCTTTCAAACGAATGTTTTCGCTTGTCATACGAACAAAAGATGTATCTAGTTGTCTCTTTTTGTCTTCAACCAAAAGATCAATACCATATAGTGCTATCCTACGATAGTCACCGATGATTCTGCCTCTGCCATAAGCATCTGGAAGACCAGTGATGATAGCTGATTTTCTAGCTAAACGCATTTCTGGAGTGTAAGCATCAAAAACACCTTGGTTGTGAGTTTTTCTGTATTTTGTGAAAATTTCGCTAACCTTTGGATCAACTTTGTAACCGTAAGATTCGCAGCTGATTTCAGCCATACGAATACCGCCAAATGGTTGTAGTGAACGCTTAAATGGCTTATCTGTTTGGAAACCAACAATGGTTTCTAATTCCTTACTCAAATATCCAGCTTCGTGAGATGTGATTGTTGATATGATTGATGTATCCATATCTAAAACACCGCCAGCCTTACGCTCTGCATCAGTTAAATCCATAACTTGTGCCCAAAGCTTGTTGGTTGCATCTGTTGGTTTAGCTAAGAAACTGTCGTCTCCGTCGTATGGGGTGTAGTTAAGCGCGATGAATTCACGTACGTTGATTTCGGTTGAGCTCCAAGCACCTTTGTTAAACCCTTGCCATTCTAAAATGTTTCTTTTGTCCATGTCGTTTTCCTCTAAATTTTCTTTATTCTTTTTACAAAGTTTATATCCATATTAATGCGCGAATAACTTGTGTGAATACAAACGCCACATTGCCAAAATATTATTGACAAAATTTGCGTCCCGAAACCTATTTTGAAAGATCAAATCCAATTCAATCTATCTGCTATTTATCCACATAAGCCCTTCAACATTTATAATACTATTAAATCATATAAATGTCAACTTTTTTTGGCGAAAATTTAAAAAATCTCATATAGGAATATGCGCTATTTGCTATAAAACAACTGCGTATAAAAAATGGATATTTCTCAACTAAATCTCTAAAATATGCACATTTTACTACTTATTTACTATTTGTTAACCACCACTAATTCTCATATAAATGCAACAAAAAAGAAGCCCCAAAAAAAGCTCCCATTTTTTTACAAACAAACTGCATTGAAACTTTGTTAAAAGTGTATTATCCTCACACCAAAAACAACGCAACCAAAATTGCAATATGCACCACTAATGATGCGGAATTTATTATGACAAAATACCACTTGCGATTTTTGTGCCTTATTGTGTACATTGCTATAATTGCGCCCAATGCGCCGCCCAAAACGCCGAGTGACAACAACACCTTTTCTGGCACACGCCACTTGTGTTTAACTGCCTTCTTTTTATCTGCAAAATATGTGAAAAATGTTATCGCGCTTATAAATAACATATATATAATGAATATGTAAAAAAACATTAGTGTTACTCTCCCTTTATATAAAGATACAATATATTATATCCTTTCGAGTAGCGCCACAGTTTCTAAATGTGGTGTGTTTGGGAACATATCATATGGTGTTATTGATGTAATGCTGTGCGTGTCAAGTAAATGAGTTAAGTCACGGCTAAGGGTTGCGGGATTGCAACTGATATAAATCAACTTGTATTTAATTGTTAGTGCATTTATAGCTTTAAGCACCTCTTCTGCAACGCCCTTACGTGGTGGGTCAAGTATAATTGTAACGCACTTTTCACTTGCAGAACTATTTAAATCAAGCCTAGTTATTAACGCCCCTAACTCTAGCACAGAGTCGCCACAAATGTTAACGGCTTGACGCTCGATATCGTTATTTTTATATAGATTATTTGCATCAATTATAGCTTCTGGAATAATCTCAATATTGTAAATTTGGGCTCCCATTTTTGCCATAATGGCACCCAAAAGACCGACACCGCTGTATGCATCAATTACAATTGAATCACTAGTTGGTGCGACCATTTCAACCACATCACTGTATATTTTATCTCGTATATAATCGTTGATTTGGAAAAATGACATAGGGTTAACATCTACATCAATGCCCATAATATTAACCGTTTGTGCGGTGGGTTTTACAGCGATTAGCTCCTTGCCCATTATCACATTGTTGCGGATTGTATTTACAGATAAATAAACCGATACATTGCTAAAAGCTTCTGTTAAAAGTGCTACATACTGTTGTATTTTTGGCACTTGTCTGCCGTTTATAACTAGCGTAACGGTTAGTCCGCCGCCAATATATCTTGCAACCAAGTGGCGTAGTAACCCCTTGCCCGTTTGTTCATTATATGATGATAAGCGCGCCGCATTTGCAAATCCTTTTGTTATTTCAATCAACTTATCCGCCCAATCTGCGTGCAATGGACAATTGCTTAAAGGTATTATTCTGTGTGTTTTTTCGCGATAAAATCCCATAACCACTGCGCCGTGTTCGGTGCCAAAAGGTAGTTGAATCTTATTTCTATAATGCAAATTGCAAGACGCCACAACATCAGAAATACTGGTAGTTAGCCCGCTGTTTTTCTTCAAAATTGTTGCTAAATTTTTAGCTTTTACTGCAAGTTGCGCTTCATAACTTAGGTGCATAAGGCTACAACCTCCGCACGTGCCAAAAAGCGGACAGCCGGCTTCCACTCTATCTACAGAAGGCTCTATCACTTTTTTTAATACGGTGTAAATCATATTGCGCCTAATATGGATGACTTTTGCACTCACTTTTTCGCCCGTTATTGCATATGGCACAAACACGGTCATCTCGCCATAATGCGCTATGCCCTCACCATTAGACCCAATATCGTCTATAGTTAGTTCCAAGATGTCATTTTCTTGTATGTCAAGTTTGCTGTTATTTTTCATTTATCTCCATTAGTCACCATAATAAAAGTAACCGCTAAAAATTTTATGTTAGTTGAATAAGCCAGTATATAAATTATAATACTTGCCCTTTAGCTCCATTAACGCATCGTGATTGCCTTGCTCAATTACTCTGCCGTGCTCCATAACCATAATTACATCTGAATTCCTTACGGTTGAGAGGCGGTGGGCTATAATAAACACCGTTCTGCCTTGCATTAAAGTGTCAAGCCCTTCTTCGATTAACTTTTCTGTTCTTGTATCAATAGAACTGGTGGCTTCGTCTAGAACCAACACTGGTGGTGCGGCTATCATTGCGCGCGCTATTGCCAAAAGTTGCCTTTGTCCTTGTGATAAATTGCTGCCGTCTGAAGTCAAAACAGTGTCATATCCGTGCTCTAAATGAGTTATAAAGCTATGTGCATTTGCAAGTTTTGCGGCTTCTACTGCCTCTTCATCACTAGCATCCAATCTGCCATATTTGATATTTTCTGTTATGGTGCCGGTGAACAAATGTGTATCTTGCAAAACCATTGCCATTGACTTTCTCAAATCACTCTTTGCAATCTTGTT
Source organism: Bacillota bacterium (assembly GCA_044426075.1). Taxonomy (GTDB): domain Bacteria; phylum Bacillota; class Clostridia; order Christensenellales; family DTU072; genus JAWXUT01. Next base: position 8,247 of record JAWXUT010000031.1, on the reverse strand, counting down.
AATATTGATGCCGTCATAGCGAATTTTGCCGTCTGGCACATCATAGAAACGATTAATAAGGTTTGTTATTGTTGTTTTGCCCGCGCCCGTTGAACCAACTAACGCTATCTTCTGACCGCGGTGAGCATATAATGATACATCTTTTAACACCGTTTTATCGGGATTGTAACCAAATGTAACCTCTTCAAACTCCACTTCACCTTTTAGTTCGGTGTATGTTAATGATCCGTCGCCGTGAGGGTGTTTCCATGCCCAGTTGCCTGTGCGCTCTGTGGATTCTGTTATAGCGCCGTCTTCAGCTATGTTTGCGTGCACTAGCGTTACATATCCGTTGTCGGTATCTTCATTTTCATCTAGCAGTACAAATATACGCTCCGCACCCGCTATTCCCATAAATACGCCGTTCATCTGCATAGCGACTTGTCCAACTGGTTGAGCAAACTGCCTTGTGGCTTGCAAAAATGCGGTTACTGTAGCTATACCAGTGTTTACATCACCCAAATAGCCATTTATTACCAATAATCCGCCAGCTATTGCGGTTAATGTATAAAATAAATATGATACGTTGCCCAACATTGGCATAATAATGTTTGCATATATTGTGCCTTTTCTCGCCTCAATTCTAAGAACATCAACGTGCTCTTTAAAAACCTCTTTTGCTTGTTCTTCATGGCAGAATACCTTTACTACTTTTTGCCCCTCAACGTACTCTTCAATATGTCCGTTAACCTTACTTAATGCGCGTTGTTGTATGCCGAATGCGCGTTTGCTTCTGCCACCTACTGTCTTCAAAATAAAACACATTATTGCAACAATTGGTATGGCTATTAGTGTGAGTAGCGGGCTAAGCACCAACATAACAACCAATATGCCAGATATGGTCAATACGCTATTTATCAATTGTGGTACGCCGTTAGATAACATATCACGCAAAGCGTCGGTGTCATTTGTATAACTACTCATAACCTCGCCGTGAGTGTGGGTGTCAAAATACCTTATAGGCAACTTGTTCATATGAGCAAACATCTCGTTTCTTATAGTAAACATAATGCCCGTGCTCAAGTTTATTGCTAGTCTTTGTGTGAAAAATGTGCCCAATACTCCTAAAAGATATATTGTACCTAATATTAAAAATTCTGGAAGAAGCACCTCTGCCGATTCCACACCAGTTGCCACATCAAGGATGCTTGCGATAACCACTTTAATCATATATGTGCTGCCAACTGCAGCCCCTACACTCATAATTACCGCTATTGCCATGCCTAGCGCGTGCCAAGGATAGTATTTTATATATTTTGATAACCTTTTTAAGGTTGCAACCGCATCTTTGGGTTTGTTTGAACGAATACTTAAATTAGCCATCGATTCCTACCCCCTTTTGCTGTGACGCATTGATGTCTTTGTAAATTTCATTTGTCTTTAACAACTCTTCGTGCGTGCCGATTGCATCAATTGCACCCTCGTTCATTATGATAATTTTATCCGCATCTTTAACAGATTGCACGCGTTGAGCGATTATAATTACTGTTGTATCTGCCAAATTCTCTTTAAATGATGCCCTAATTTTTGCATCTGTTGCCGTGTCAACTGCACTCGTGCTGTCATCTAATATCATAATCTTTGGCTTTTTAAGTAAGGCTCTAGCTATACACAAACGCTGTTTTTGTCCGCCAGAAACATTTACTCCGCCTTGCCCTAAATCGGTGTCATATTGTTTTGGAAACGACATTACAAAATCATCTGCATCTGCATTTTTACAAGCCTCACGCATCATGTCTTCTGTTGCGCCAGCATTGCCCCACAACAAATTTTCTCTAATTGTGCCACTAAACAGTATGTTTTGTTGCAAAACCATAGCAGAAGCATCACGCAATACCTTTAACTTGTAATCCCTTACATCGTGACCACCAACAACTACACTGCCGCCTTGCACATCATATAATCGTGACACCAACTGCACTAGTGTGGTTTTTGCCGAACCCGTACTACCTATTATTCCAACCGTTTCACCACTGTTGATTGTAAGGTTTACTCCGTTTAATATTAAATTATTATCGTCTTTAAAATAACTAAATTGCACATCTTTAAATGCAATGCTTCCGTCTTCTACTGCAAGGCTTGCGTCGCAATTTTCATCGGAAATATCAGGCTCTTCATTTAACACTTCACATATGCGCTTTGCTGAAGCCCTACTCATTATTACATTTATTATTATGTTTGATACCATTACTACGGACATCAATATAAGCCCTACATATGTTATCAAACTTGCAAGCTCACCCGATGTCATACTGCCTTCTATTATAAAATCGCCGCCCATCCACAACACTGTCAACATACACGCGTACATGGCACAAGTTGCTAGTGGCGTTGCAATAACCATCAATTTTTCTGCCCTCAACTGCGTTTGTTGCACCTCACGGCTTGCGTGGCGGAACTCCTCAGTTTCGTGACCCTCTCGAGAAAACGCCTTAACTACCCTAATTGCCGTCAAACACTCCTGCACTTTGTTGTTCATTATATCAAACTTTTTAAACATCTTGTCAAATAATGGAAACACAAATTTAGCCATAATACACACTATTGCTATCGCTATTGGCAAAAATGCCATAAATATTAATGCAATGATTGGTTCAATTGTAATTACCATTATCATTGATGCTATAAATATCGCTGGTGCCCTCACGCCAATTTTGATTACCATTATAAAGGCGTTCCTTACATATGTTACATCTGTGGTGAGCCTTGTAACTAGGCTTCCAGTACTAAATTTATCTATATTTGCAAAGGAAAAATCTTGCGTTTTTGCAAACTCCGCTTCACGCAAATTGTTGGCAAACCCAACGCCCGCCGTCGCCGTGAACACCCCACACGCTACTCCGCACGCCATTGCACACAACGCCATTAATATCATTAACGCGCCATACTGCCACACTATTTGCATATCACTGTTGCCTATGCCGTCATCAATGATTATCGTCATAACGCGTGGAATAAATACCTCCAACACCGCTTCTAACGCCACAGTTATCGGAGCCAAAATTGCATAAATTTTAAACTTGCCAATGTGTTTTGATAAAGTTTTTATCATTACCCTTTAAACCCAACCCTTTTTATTATAATATGATTCTAAATATATTCTATTGCTACATTATTATAAACCTATTAAAAATTGGTGTCAACAATTACTATCGCAATAATTATGAATTAAATAGTAAATTGCATTGTAACTATTAAGTTTGGGTTGCTAAACATCGCCCTTTTTTCAGTTTTTTAAATGATGCTATGAATAAAAATATACATTTTTTTGTAAACTTATCCAGCAGTCTAATTAATCTCTTTTGGATTTCTCAAGAAAACACCCAAAATCTTCTGTCAACAATTGGCGCTAATTTTCGACATAATATAATAACATTTTGCTATTGTTGATAACTTTTGTAAATTTAACCATTTTCTCAACATAAGGGATACTAAATTGCAGTTAAAATAGATAGTTATGCACAATTGGCGGACTTGTAAACATTTAAATGTTGATAACTCGTGCATATTGTTAATAACTCTGTGTTTAAATGTTGATAACTAGTGTGGAAATGTTGATAACTTTGGGGTTGTACACACTATATTTAATTTCTGATATTTATTTGGGAACCCAAAATTAACAGTATTTTACAAAAGTTTGACATTATAAATGGTAATGCAAAAATATTCACAGCACTGCATCAAGCAAAAAATATACATAGTATATGAATAAAATATACATTTTTTACATTGTTAATATTTTGTGCTATTTACATCATAATCCGCACAAATATAGCAAATTTTATTTTACGCAACCTGTACCAAATCATTACAATACGCGGTAGTTTGGCACGGAGTGGAGCCCAAATACAGAAGACCTATTTACGGGTGACTATAGTGGCTCATATGGTATCTTTAATATGATAATTGGTAGCATTTATGCTACTGTGGGCGCGCTTATAATCGGTGGCACACTGGGCTATTTTACTGCAGTTTTTCTTGCAAAGTTCTGCCCTAAAAACTCAAAAAACCACTGCACGCTTTAATCAATTTACTTGCGGGTATCCCCTCTGTTGCATACGGAACAAATATATTTGACAAGGCAACAGATGTAAATATGCTAAGAAAAAATGTGGGAATGGTATTTCAAAAACCAAATCCTTTTATGATGAGCATTTATGACAACGTTGCATATGGCGCGCGAGCCTATGGCATAAGAAAAAAAGCCGAACTTGATGACATTGTAGAACGCAGTTTAAGGCAATCTGCCATGTGGGAAGAGGTAAAAGATAGGCTAAATAAATCCGCACTGGGTTTATCTGGCGGACAGCAACAACGCTTGTGCATTGCAAGAAGCCTTGCTGTTTCTCCAAATATCCTACTTATGGACGAGCCAACCAGCGCACTTGACCCCATTTCTACGGGAAAAATTGAAGACCTTGTGTTGGAATTAAAAGAGGCACTTACTATAGTAATTGTAACCCACAATATGCAACAAGCAACCAGAATAAGCGATAAAACTGCCTTCTTTTTACTTGGCGAAGTTGTGGAATACAATACAACAGACAATATTTTCGGCAATCCCACCGACAAACGCACAGAAAACTACATTACAGGTAGATTCGGCTAATACAAAACCCAAAAAGTGATTGATTAGATTATAAAAAAGGAGTATAATATATATGTCAATGAGAACTCGTTATGAAAGACATTTGAAAGACTTGCAAGTAAAGTTGATTGGAATGTGCCACGAAGTGGAGTTTTCTATAGAAAGTGCGATAAGCGCGCTGGTAGAAAAAGACAAAGAACGTGCCCAACTAGTATATGAGAATGACCATATAATAGACAAAATGGAACACGATATCGAACAAGAATGTTTAAAATTACTGCTAATGGAGCACCCAGTTGCTGGCGACTTTAAAGAAGTTTCCGCAATACTAAAAATGATAACCGACCTAGAGCGCATCGGCGACCAATCTGCGGATATATGCAGTTTGATAATTTCACTTGACGGCGAATATAGCTTTAAAAGCTTGGGTCATATCCCAAAAATGGCAGAAATCGCATTAAGTATGGTAAAAGATAGCATACATTCATACGTACTAAAAAATGATTCATTACTAAAAGAAATAGAACAACGTGATGATATAGTAGACAATTTGTTCAAAAAAGTAAAGTTAGAACTAATTGAATACATAAAAACAGATAGCAACAACGCCGACACCGCAATTATATTTATGATGATTGCAAAATATTTAGAGAGAATAGGTGACCACGCAACAAATATTTGCGAATGGGCGGAATACAGTTTTACCGGACGCCGCACATTGAGCGAACAAAAGGAGTAAAAATGAAACACATAATTTATGCCGTTGAAGATGAAGAAAGTATTCGTGATTTATACACATACGCATTAACCGAGCACGAAGTGCACGCTTATGAGACGGCAAATGATATGTATACTGATTTAAAGCGCACCTTGCCCGACTTATTTTTGTTAGACATAATGTTACCAGACATAAGCGGACACGATATTCTTGCGCATTTGCGTGCAGATAAAAGAACCAAAGATATTCCCGTAATAATGGTGAGTGCAAAAGATGATGAGATAACAAAGGTTCGCTTGTTAAATGCGGGCGCAGATGATTATATTTCAAAACCATTTGGCGTGCTAGAATTAAATGCAAGAATAAAGGCAAACTTGCGTAAAAATCCCGTTAAAAGCAACACTCTTGGCGATGTAATAGTAAACGAAACCGAGCACAGCATAACTATAGCGGGCGCAAAAATTGCAGTAACACTAAAGGAATACAAAATTATTCAACTATTAATAAACAACCTAAACAAAACCCTAACCCGTGAAAATTTACTAAATGATGTGTGGGGTATGGACTATGTTGGCGAAACGCGCACAATTGATATGCATATAAAAATGGTAAGAGATAAACTTGCGCCCTCTATGCTACAAATTGACACCGTGCGTGGCGTGGGCTATATTTTGAAGTTAAAGGAAGAAGCATAAACAATGCGTAAATCAATAATGCGGATTGCAATAATGTCATTTATGATAGCAATAGTATCTGGCATTGTAACCACGCTATTTTTAGTCAACAACAGTTACAGAAACGAAGCCGAGCTTCGTGTAATTAGTATGAGTGAATTATATGCGCAAGTGGTTAGCGACAGCGTTGTTGATATATACGATGAAAGTGAAAGTTATGCACATATTTCTGTTCCCGAAACACTATCAACCACAACACATTTAACCCTATTAGACGAAAATTGCAACCTACTATATACCAACAATATATCAGTTTCAGAAGAAGATATAGGTAACTGGTCTGAAGTATCAAATGCACTAAATGGGGTTCCCGAAGTTGCAATTCGGGCTACTGGAGACAATGATTCTGCAATGGCGTACTATGCTGTACTTTGTAAAGATGCAAGTGGAAACACCGTTATTTTGAGTGTAGGTGTGGCAGTTACTTCTTCAAATCAATATATGACAACAGCAGTATTTGTGTTGGTTGGTGTAGCGATAATACTATTTATTGCAACCTATATTTTAGCCAACAATTTAAGTAAAAGTGCGGTTAAACCAATAGAAGATATTTCAACACAACTTAGCAAATTAAGTAAAGGAGAGTTGCACAAAATGCAGTTAAGCAACTTCCCTGAATTTGACATAGCCATTTCTTCCGTTGACGATATTGCAACTACCCTAGAAAGTAATATCCGCCAATTAAATATCGAAAAACACAAAATATCGAATGTGCTAGACAGCATACACTCTGCAATAGTTACAATAGATGAGCAAGGTGAAATTGTAATAATGAACTCGCACACTAAAAAGCTCTTTGACATCACAGACAATTTAGTTGGCAAAGATAGTTCATATTTAACAAGCAACCGCGATATTCAAACACATTTTTACTATGGCAATGACTTGCAACTAACCAAAATCAACTACAAAGATAGGGTTTATAATATGCGTATTAAGACCTTTATAGAGCAAGGGTTTACAATACTAATATTAAGTGATATAACAGATGAAGTAAAGTTGAATGAGGTAAAATCAAGTTTCTTTTTAAGTGCTGGACACGAACTAAAAACCCCAATAACTGCAATAAAAGGGTTCACAGAAATACTAGATTCCACCACAACAGACCCAACATCTAAAAAGCACCTAGCCACAATAACAAAAAATGTAGATAGATTGCTTGCAATTATATCGGATATGATGGAAATATCACGCCACGAAAACCGCACAATGAGCCAAGAGCGCAGCGACTTATCCTTAGCATCAGTTTGCCAAGAAGCAATTGAAAACTGCCGTTCTGCAGCCGCGTTAAAAGAAATATCCATAAATTTATCAGGTGACACAACAGTGTATTTTGACCAAGCGCACTTATACACAATGATATTAAACCTAATAGAAAACGCCATAGCCTACAACAACACAAATGGCACAGTTGATATAGAGATAACCGAAAAATGCCTCACCATTAAAGACACAGGCATTGGCATTCCAGATAAACATCTACATAGAATATTTGAACGCTTCTATCGCGTAGAAAAAGCCCGCAGCAGAAAAGGTGGAGGCACTGGGCTCGGACTATCAATTGTAAAACACATCGCCCTAAATAACCAAGTAAATATAGATGTAGCAAGTATAATAAACAAAGGCACCACATTTACACTCACGTTTAGTAAATAAATATAAAAGATAATTATATATTACGCCGTTGTTTGTGTAACGGATAAATCATACGATTGTAGGGGCGCAAAACACGCAAGCGGGTTGAGTGAATAGTGAAGAAGTGCGGAACCCGTAAAGGGTTGATTGTATGGGTTAGTTGGAACGCATATTTCAGCGCAGATGAACATTAAATCGTAGGGTGCGGCAGTCCCCTGCCGCCCGGACCTTATGCCGTCGGCAGACTATAATCAATCCTAATTATTATTTTCATAAGGATGCGGGCGTCAGAGGACTACCACCCTACGATTATATGATTTATCCGTGATACAAACAACGGCGAACGAATAAGCAACGGCGCAGACATTGCAATATGGATTGCGGGCGTCAGGGGACTAACGCACCCTACAATTATACAGTTTATCAGTTACACAAACAACGGCGTTTTATATAATTTTATCCACAACTTCTTCACTATTCACTATTACTTATATTCTACGTACTATTGATTTATCAACAAGTTGACAAATCTA
>JAWXUT010000030.1:0-16407 GCA_044426075.1 Bacillota bacterium | reverse complement strand
GATGTTGAAGCTTTTGAAATGACGAAAGCCACAAAAGATTATTGTGATTTTATGCTTGAAATTGCAAAAACAGGAGATCAAGCGGAAATTTTGATGGCAACACTTCCATGCACGCTAAGCTATTTTTGGCTTTGGGATAAAGTTGTAAAAGAATATCCAAACATAAAAAGCATAAAATATTGGGATTTTGTTGCAGACTATATCACAGAGAGCTACGGCATATCGTGCGAAAAATGGTGCGTTCAGGTTGATGAAATTTGCAAAGATGAAACCGAAGAAAGGAAGCATCATCTTCAAGAGATTTTTATAACAGGTAGTAAACACGAGGTAAATTTTTGGCAAATGGCAAATCAACCTACCTCTATCAACACGAAGTAGAAAAACCCCCATAATTTTATATGGCTATTAAAATTTTATATTAATACACACAATTAAGCTTACTTTTATGCTATTTAAGTAAGTTTTTTTGTTGTGAAACAAGATAAAACACCAGTATGTTGGTGTAAAAAGATTAAGTATGGCAATAGGCATTTGAGGGAGAAATTTAGTTAACACCGAGTGAAATTTACTAAAGCTAATGAAAGGCGCTTGCGCGAATGGTGGATTTATTTTCATACACGAAGTGTATTTCATTACGAAGTAATTTCATTGCACTTGTGCATTTTCATTAAAATATTATATTATCGCAACACATAACGGTGTTGCTTTTTCATTTGACTTAAGTGATTAAAATAACTTAGATGTGTACCGCATATTGCTTTTTATGGCATATTTATGATATAATTTAATTGCAAATGTGGAGGAATAACATATGAAAGAATTGGTTGTTAAAGGATTAGAGATAAAGCATAAGAAAATTGATTTAGAAGATTATATCTCTATCACGGATATTGCTAAACTAAAATCAGAAGACCCTAATTTTACTATAGCAAGTTGGATGCGAAATAGAATGACACTTGAGTATTTAGGATTATGGGAGAGTTTATGCAATGAACATTTTAACCCCCACGAATTCGAGGGGTTTAGAAAAGAAGCTGGTCTAAATTCTTTTTATATGTCACCACAAAAATGGGCAAATGCTACAAACGCTATTGGCATTGTGTAAAAGGCGGGCAGATATGGGGGAACATATGCCCACAAAGATATAGCCTTCAAGTTTGCAAGTTGGATTTCTGTAGAATTTGAGTTGTATCTAGTAAAAGAGTTTCAAAGACTAAAAGAAGATGAACAAAAACTGCTGGGTTGGAGTGCTAAGCGAGAGCTTGCAAAAATAAATTATCGCATACATACGGATGCGATAAAAGAAAACCTTATCCCAGAAGAATTGCCTGCTAGTAAAGTTGGGGTAGTTTATGCGAGCGAAGCAGATGTATTAAATGTGGCACTATTTGGAATGACAGCAAGTGAATGGAAAGCAAGAAATCCAAATAAAAATGGCAATATACGAGATTATTCTAATATAAATGAGCTTATTTGCTTATCAAATATGGAAACCATAAATGCAGTTCTAATTCAAGATGGGCTAGAACAAAAAGATAGACTGATAAAACTTAACAAAATAGCCATTTCGCAAATGAAAGTTCTCAGTGAAAATGAAAATAGGAAATTGCTCAAATAATTTATAGAAAGTAGATGATCATATAAAACTAATTAACAGCTATTTTGTCCTTTAAACACAAAACAAAAAACAGTCGACATAATATCGGCTGTTTTTAAATTAAATCCACCAAAAGGCGGGTGAAATTCGTCTGACGCCGAGTGCAATAATAGCATGTAGCATATATCAACATACAATAAGAGATGACATATAAGAATTTTCAAGTGTAAAGATTCTAACAAAGTAAGTCCAACAAATAAGGATTAACTTTGTGCAATTAAATTTGCAATGCACCATTTGTTTTGAAAGTTAAACAAATTTAACAAAACGCTTGATAGTTGGAGGTATAAGTGCTATAATTATTGTGACAAGAACATCATTAAGTAATAATTTAGGTGGTGTGGCGATAAAATATAGCACAAATAAGGGTGAAATAATGACAAATATAATATTTTCAATAATAGGAATAATAGGTGGATTGTTATGTGCAATTGGTGATATTTTTATAGACCTCAAGGGCAGAGACAATGTTGAGAGTGGGGCAGAACCAAAATTTATCAACAGCAATTGGGACAAAATGTCGCCATGGAGGTTCAGACTGTCTATTTTGCTTGCTACCTTTGGCGTTCCTATGACTGTGTTAGGTGGCATTACACTTGCGAATATAGTGGCAGAAAGTTCAGCATTTATGGGTAATTTTTTGCTAATTGCTGTTGTAGTAGGTGGTGTAGGTGGGTTCTTTATCCACGCTAGTATTTGCCTAGTGCCAATAATTTATCTCAAGGCTCGAGACCTTGCTGGTAGCGATGTGGCAGAGAAGATAGTATATCACAAATGGGATGCTATCAAAGTACCATTCATGTTTATGTATTTGATACTAATTGTTGTTACATCAATACTGGTTATAGTTAGTATATGTTTGCAGTATCTTGCAGTGCCTATGTGGTGCGTTATATTAAATCCATTGGTGTTTTTGATAATTGGCGTAATGCTAAGGCTAGTATGCAACAAGGTTTTCTATGAACTACCTGGTATTATTATGCCAAGTATGGGGCTAGCTATGTACGGCGTATTATGTATTATAGCATTGTTATAATTAGGAGGCAATATCGTTATGAAATCGAGGCGTCAGTTTTGGAATAAAGTCGCACCAAAGTATGGTAAGTTTATGCGAAATAATCAAGATACTTACGATGAGGCGAGCAAGTTAATTGGTCAATATTTATCCAAAGATAGCAGAGTGTTAGAGCTTGCTTGTGGCACGGGGCAGTTCACATTCAACCTTTGTCAATATGTAGATAGTTACACGGCAACCGATTTTTCTAGTGAGATGATAAAGCATTGTATCGCAAAAAATAGCGATAGTATGGTAAATTTTGAACTTGCAGATGCCACGCAATTATGCTACGATAGTGGCAGTTTCGATGTTGTAGTTGTTGCTAATGCACTTCACTGTATGCCAGACCCAGCCAAGGCTCTAGCAGAAATTAGCCGTGTGCTAAAACCGAATGGATTGCTTATTGCTCCGACATTTGTCATAGACCAACAACCGTCAAAGCTAAGAATGTTTATTCTTAATTTGATAGGGTTCAAAACTTATAATAATTGGACAAGTGTTGAGTTATCTAACTTTGTAAAAAATAATAGTTTTGATGTCGTAAAATGTGAAAATATTATGGCAAAGCCACTCGTAGAGTGCGTGTTAGTGGCAAAAAAAGTTAATATTTGACAATAAAATAAAAGGAGAACTAGTAAAATGAGTAATGAAAAATTTAGTGGAGTAGATGATACACTTTTTATACCACTAGCAGCACGGGTAGAGGGCTGCATAAGATTCCCACAATACTTTTATGACAAAAAGTCGTTAGAGTTAAAAGAATTACCACAAGTCACTGCTGTCAACGAAAAAAGTTCCGAGTACACAATGCTAGCTTCCGTTGCAAGATACAGTGTAATGGATAAGATTGTGGCAAAGTTTTTGCAAGACAACAAAGGTGGCGTAGTAGTCAACCTTGGTGTTGGGCTTGAGACTATGAACTATCGTTTAGCTGACAAAAAATGCACTTTTTATGGGCTAGACTTTTCAAATGTTATCGCTTCAAGGCAACAACTATTGGGCGAAGCAGACAACGAGATATTCTTACCATATGATATTATGGATTTTGAGTGGACAAACAAAGTGCCAAAAGATAAGCCAGTGCTATTAGTGGCATCAGGCGTTTTTCAATATTTTCAGCCAGCCGATGTTAGCAAGTTTATAGCAGATATAAAATTGAAGTTTGCAAATGCTGAGCTACTTTTTGATGCTACAAACGAAGAGGGCATAATGTACGCTCAAAAGTATGTGCAAAAAACGGGCAACACTAGCGCAATGATGTATTTTTATGTAAATGATGGCAAAGAATTTTGCGAACAAGAAAATATTACTTTTATCGAGCAAAAACCATTTTTCACCGAAGCACGCAAAACATTAAAAAAATTAAAGCTATACACACGCATTGCAATGAGGGTTGTAGACAATAAAAAAAGAGCAGTAGTCTTTTATGCAAAAGTAATATAAATTTATAGATCCTAATAAAATCAATCGCAGCGATTTGTCCTTTAAACACAACAATTTTTTGTGGCTCAAGTCCGACTTGCAGTCTGATGAGCGAATATCAAAATCAGCCTATTAAATAGTAGTTTAAATAGAAGGATATCATTGTATCTAAATCATAAATAATTAATATAAAAAACAGTGGCCGAATGATCACTGTTTTAAATATAAATATTAGTTGCTAAATCCAGATATTATTTATATGGATATTAGTTTTGAAGTGATGATAGTTCAGTTAGAACATAGCTATCAATAACAAAATATTGTAGGTCTGTGGCATCCTCTAGCGCATAAAAAGAGTTTGTTGCAAATACGTGGAAGGTAAGTTTATCGCCTTTAGCAAGTGTTAAGTCTGCGTATTTGTGTGTGTATGCACCGGTTGGTGTATCTGATTTAATTTGTTCGCCGTTTAGGTAGAAATAAAGTGCTTGGTAGCTTGAAAGCTGTATTCTGATATCGATAGTAATTGTTGCATCAATATCTGATGTGAAGTAATAGTAGTAACCCGCTGTGTCGAGATTGCTGCTGGCTTCATCATAGGCAATAAGTTCCTCTGAACTGCTAGAGAAATAGTATGCTACATCACTTTGGCTGTAAGAAAGACTGCACCCTGCAAAGATAGAAGTCATTGCTAGTGTCAATACAAGAAAAATTGCTAGAAATTTAAGTTTTTTCATTTTACCCACTACCGCAACATTAGTATGACATAACTAAAAAAAGTCAATGTTGAAGCTTGCTCCTTGTTTATTAATATTTAGTTTTGTACAATTAAAAGCAGAACCAAGTATATATACTATACTAAGCTAAAAAGAAAATTCGCTGCGTGCGCTTGTTCCCCGCTTCCTACAAACAATATATCATTGTAAATGTTTATTGTCAAGCACATTAGCTCTTTTATGTTATGAAGAAGCTTTTTAGATAAATTTAGCATTTTTATTCTGGCAAAATACATATATAATGATTATGTTTGGGATTAACAAAGCAAGTGCAACAAATAAGGATTAACTTTTTGTAATTAAATTTTCAACTTACCAGAAATTTTAATTTAATTAATTGTAAACAAAAATGCTTGACAGTCATATACTAATGGTGTATAATCTAGGCAAGTACCTAAACAGATAAGGTATTTAACTTAACACAATACTATATGTACTATAAACAAAGAGGTTTAGATTGAGCAAAGATGCTATTATTACAAATGAACAGGCAGAAAAAACAGCAGTGTTAGGCAAAGATTGGTTCAAAATTGATAATGCAGGTAAGATATATCCTGCTAGTGGAACAAATAAGTGGAATGCTGTATTTAGAGTCACCGCAATAATGAATGAACTTGTTGATATTGCTATATTGCAAAAGGCGGTTGATGATGTAATGGATAGGTTCCCAACATATAATGTGACATTAAAAAAGGGTATGTTTTGGTTCTATTTGCAGCAGTTAGACCGCACACCTACGGTTACATTTGATCAAAATTCACCATGTATGCCGTTTAATTTGAGCAGCGGCGGGCATTTAGTTAGGATTACGCACTATAGATATAGGATAGCAATAGAGATGTTCCATGCACTATCCGACGGAACGGGTGGGTTAATCTTTTTAAATAGTATAGTTGCAAGGTATCTTGAACTTAAGAATATAAACATAACATATGGCAACAGCTTGGCGTTAAATCATAGAGACAAGCCCACGGAAAATGAAGTTGAAGACACATTTTTAAGGGTTGCGGATTTAAAAGAATGTAGCACACGTAGCGGAAGAAGATGTTTTTATATTAAAGGAACCAAAGAAGAAAAAGGGTCTAGCAATGTTGTATCTTTTGTTATGGATGAAAAACAACTTAAAGAAATTGGGCTTAAATATCATAGCAGTATAACGCAATTTTTATCGGCTAATTTGTTGCTAGCGATATATGATTTAAAAGAACAATCTAAAAGTAAATTATCCGCAGTTATCGAATTGCCAATAAATCTTCGCAAGATATTTGCATCCAAAACCATAAGAAACTTTGCTTATTTCACTCATATAAAGATGCCGCACAGAGAGGGCGGATATTCAGTAGAAGATGCAATATCAATAGTGCAAAACGGCATAAGGCAAGGTACAGATAAAGACTATTTAATGCGTAATATCAATGCAAATGTAAGGGATGAGAGCAATTTATTCCTAAGACTAATCCCAAGACCAATTAAAACATTCGGAATGAACATAGCATTTGAATTATTTAGCGATAGGATAATTTCAACAGTGTTTAGTGCATTGGGTAGAGTAGAAGCGCCTAAAGAGTTTCAGCCACATATAAATAGATATGAAATGGTTATTGGCGCACCAAAGTTAAACAACTATGCCTGCACCGCAATAAGTTACAACAACAATTATGTGATGAGTTTTTGCAAACATATAGTGGATTCTCCGCTAGAAACAGCACTGCTATCACGATTAGCACAATATGGCATTAAGCCAACAATAGAAAACAATATGGAGTGATAGAATTATGAAAACAATGTTAACAGCAATAAGCAACACAGCATCAAACAACTTTTTTAGTTGTGGCTACAGCAAGAGAATTTCCGCAATAAAAGAAGTTAGAGCAACATTTGCAAGCAATCTAAAAAAGGTATTTTATTTTTAAATAGCAGCTTTAGCAACATAATTAGCAAATTAGAGCAACATGTAACGGTGTTGCTTTTTTGTTGTGCTCCAGAATATCGTCAATGTAAAAATGGTAGATTTGACTTTTAAACAATAAAATGGTATAATATATATATACGACTATGGCACTAGGGAGGAACAAATGTCTAATCTACAAGCAAAAGAATATTCAATATTTGAAGAAGTAAAACATATCGATGATAATGGTAACGAGTATTGGCTCGCAAGAGAATTACAAAGCGTTTTGGAATACAGTGAGTGGAGAAATTTTTTCAAAGTAATAGAAAGAGCTATGCTTGCTTGCAAAAACAGTGGTTTTGTAATTGCTGATCAATTTGTTGAGGTCAACAAATTGATAGAACATGGCAAGGGCGGAAAAAGAGAGGTGCTGGATTACAAACTTACACGTTATGCGTGCTATTTAATAGTGCAAAATGGTGATCCACGAAAAGAAGTTATTGCGTTGGGACAAACTTATTTTGCTATTCAAACAAGGCGTGCCGAAGTTGCTGAATATTTTAATCAATTAGATGAAGATAACAAAAGATTGGTAGTTAGAGGTGACATAAAACAATGGAATCAAATGTTAGCAGAAACCGCACATAATGCTGGTGTTATAACAAATGAAGAGTTCGCAAATTTTCAAAATGCTGGATATATGGGATTGTATGGTGGCGAAACGGTGCAAGATATTCATAGCAGAAAAGGATTAGAGCCTAAAGAAAAAATATTAGATTTTATGACAAGTAGTGAACTTGTTGCAAATTTATTTAGGATATCTCAAGCTGATGAAAAGATTAAGAATGAGAATATTCAAGGTGCAAACAATGCAATGGATGCGCATTTTGAAGTTGGCAAAATAGTTCGAGATGCAATAAAACAAACAGGTGGCACAATGCCAGAAGATATGCCAACCCCCCAAAAAAGCATAACAGAAGTTGAAAGGCAACAGCTAAATAAAATGCGAGCAACTAAAAATAAAATGCTTGATGAATAAATAAATTAGACAGATAAATAAAGAATTTGCAATGCGATCAAATGAAAAACACACCCAAAAGTTAATTTAGTTATTCCATTTTATTAGTGGCTGTGATATAATGAGAATATATGTTGATTCATGTATAAAAACAAAGAAAATGGGAGATATTATGGAAGATTTAGAGTTGCTTAAAAGGGCAAAAATGTACATTAACAAGCTTGCAAATGGCATCAATCCGTTGGATGATAGCGAAGTTTTAGATGATAGTTTGTTAAATGAAGCAAAAATTATTAGATGCTTTTTTTATATAGAAAACAAGTTGGGCGAACTAATTGATGGCGACAAAGAGCCAAAATCTAGGAAGAAGAAAAATAGAAAGTTGGTGTGGTCTGTTACTGATGAGGATATAAAGAATTTCCATTACTATGCATATCCCGTTAGCCTTTCTGTCATTTTGAGGCAGCTGTTTGCAATGCGAGAAGATATGGGCAAATGCAGCTATAAACGAGCTGCGCAAATATTGCAAGACAATTGCATTTTTACAGAAAATACAGTGACACCAACACCTAAATTTATGGCTACAGAGGATGCAAAGGATTTAGGCATTTACAATGTTGAGGGTACCAATGAAAGAGGTCATTTTTTAATGGTGAAATTTAATCAAGAGGGGCAACAGCTGGTGTTGGCGTTATTAAAAGATAGCATTTGTGATGATTCAGAGGCGATAAACAATACAGAAAACCAAGAGTAACGGAGAAAATGAAGGGGCAGCGCATTTTAAAATTTGAATTAGAGGTGTTAATTGAATTATAGAATTTGTTTGATTTCCACTGGTGGAACAATAGGCAGCACGCTTAGGGGTGGTGTGATTAGTGTATCTTGCAAAAAAGATGAGATTGCGCAGTTGTACGCGGGAAGCAATGCAATTGAGGTAGATGTGCTTTCGCCATACAACATTTTAAGTGAGAACATTGCGCCGCAAAATGCGGAAGAGTTGTTGCAATGTATTAAGAGCATTGATTGCGATAATTTTGACGGCATTATAGTAACGCACGGAACGGACACGCTGGCATATACGGCTAATTATTTAGATACAATGTTGCAAAACATTGGCAAGCCAATAGTGTTGGTTTCTAGTGCTTTTCCAATTGAAGACACACGCAGCAACGCGAGTGCCAATTTTACAGCTGCCGTGGATTTTATATGCCAGAAGAAAAACAGTGGCGTTTTTGTATCCTATAAAAATGATGGCGCAGAAGCATTGATTCATAGTGGTTCGCGCATTATGCAAGCACGCCAGATTGACGGAATTGTTGACAGTGTTTGGGGCAGTTATTATGCAAAATGGCTAAAAAGTGGTGATTTTGAATACAACAACTGCAATATTTTGTCCCGCAAAGCACCCAAAAGCATTGCGCTATATGATAAATTGACGGGCAAATTAAACAACGATATTATGTATATAAAAGCATTTGCATTTATGGATTTTGATATGTATGTGAGTAGCATAACCAACAAACACAAGGCGATTGTAATAGAACTTTACCACAGCGGCACCTTGCCAACAGCGGGATTTTTAGCGTTTGTGAACAAAATTGCACACTTAAATATCCACATTATCTTAACTTCCGCAAGCACGGAAGAGGCGATATATGAAAGCTTTTCTGCAATTGAAAACCACAGCAATCTCATTATTTGTGTGGGTAAAAGTATTGAAAACACGCTTATAAAAACAATGCTAGCGCTGGGTTCCAATTTCACTCAGTCGGAAATAAAAGAGTTTTTAGAGGATTAATGCAAAACTCCAAAACCTTAAAACATACCGAAACGCATCACAATTCTGCAATTTTTTCAAAACGAGGCACAACAGAACCGTCAGCAAGGGTTATGGGTTCACTCCACATAGCAAGAGGTCTAACCCAGAATTCTGCTAGAGGGCAGTCATATAACGGTTTGTAAATCACCATATCTTCCAGTGTTTCGCTGTGTTTTGCCGTACCAATTACGCGATATGTGTTGCCTTTATAGTGTTTGTATGTTCCGAGTTCTATCATTTTACACTCCAATTTAAAATTAATATGCCATAAATTAATTATAACACATATACGGATTTTGTCAAGAAGTTCAGTTTTTGCTGTCAGAAATGGCGAAAACTTACATTACAATGTCAATTTAAACAACAAAGGGGTTGACAAATGAATATATTAACATTATAATGTAAATATATTATGTTAGGAGTAGTGAAAAGATGTTAAAAATATATCACGGATCAACAGATATAATCAAAAACCCTTCTTATGGTGTTGGTAAGATTAACAATGATTATGGCAGGGGATTTTATTGCACAGAAGATAAAAATTTAGCGGCAGAATGGGCTTGCAAAAATGTTTCACAAAATAGTTATGTAAATGAGTATGATTTAGATTTGACTGATTTAAAAGTGTTAAATTTGCAGTCTTGCGAGTACAATATTCTGCACTGGATGGCGCTTCTTTTAAAAAATAGAATATTTGACATAACAAACCAAATAAGTGAACAAGGCAAGGCGTTTATTCTTAACAAATATGCAATAGATACAAGCGCATATGATGTAGTTGTGGGATATAGGGCAGATGACTCATATTTTTCATTTGCCGAAGATTTTTTAAACAATACTATTGGAATCGGGCAGCTTGAAGGGGCAATGAAGCTAGGCAAACTGGGATTACAGCAAGTTTTGGTTTCAGAAAAGGCATTTGCGAATCTAAAATACATCAATAGCCACAACATAAACACTAGAGTTTTTAACAAACTATTTTTAGATAGGGATGCAAAAGCGCGAGATGATTACAAAAATAGCAAAGCAAGCATCGCGAATTTTGCAGAGCAGGTATTTCTTGCAGATATAATCAGAAAAGGTGGCTACAATGGATAAAGCATATAACGAACAGTATGTTTCTGCAGCACAAAAAACACTGGCAGTTTATGTGGATTATGCAGTTAATTATGAAAAAATACCGCTTGAAACAACAATGAACAAATTTATATCTAGCGGCGTTGCGCGTGCATTTCAGCAAGGGCACCCTTCATATACGGTGGGTTGTAGCGGATTGGAGCTTTATTGTGCAGTAAATTATGGTGAAACAGTTGCTTTTAAAGAATATAAACCATATTGGCGATCTGCGGAATATTGGTTTGGCTATGTGTTGGCATTTTATCAATGGTACTCGAATAAATCTTTTGAACACATTTTAAATGCGATATCAGCTAACAGAATAATTGCATTTTATGCTATTTTTCACGAAATGGACATTATGCAGTTTGTAGATAGAATGGATAAGGAACTGGCAAATTATAGTAATATAGAAAGGTTAAGAACAATGCAAGGATTGTCTCAACAAAAACTAGCAGAGAAAAGTTCTGTAAATGTAAGAACAATTAGAGATTATGAGGCATATCCCCAAAAGATATTAAAGGCGCAATATAATAATTTATTTAACCTAAGCACAACACTGAATTGCAGTGTAGATGATTTGATATATTCTGAAAACAATGATTTGTTTAGTTATAGCAACGCCAAAAGTGCTTATAATCAACTCAAAAGTGAACTTGAGCAACTTGAAATAAACCACCAAATAAAATTACATCAAAATGGTGTTTTCGGCAACCCAAAATGGCAATATGGTAGCCTAAATAATCTACAATTGCAAAAATTCAACAACAACATAGTTGTAAATAAAAAACAGTTTGAAAATAATTGGAACAATTATTGGTATAAAAATGTGCAAGAAAAACACAATATTCAGCTAACCCACAAGCAACAAGATAGCATTCATAATTTAGCAAAAATGGCAATTGCGGCAGCTGTTGAAAAAGCAAGTCCAACTGCGGGCGCAATTTTTGAAGGATTTAATATATTGACTGCAAAAAATTTGTATGAGGCTGTATTGGACGCGATATCTTTAACAGACAACATAATTAAAATCGTAGAGGAAAAATAGGAATTTTGTTTATGTTTTATTCTCCAATTGAAAAAAGTTTTGTGCCAATTCGGGTGGCTTGACCTTCAAACCAGATTGAGTCATATGGTGGTAGGGTGTGGGCTTTGTTGTGGTTTTCTAAATATTTGCGATAATGGAAGCGGGTTATTGAAGGTATTCCGACTAAAAATGGCATTAATGGGCCTAGCACTATGTTTTGAATGCCGTGCCCTGCTTCGTGTTGCAAAATGCGAGGTTCTGCGGTGGTGCTGGTGATAAATACTGCACCAAGATTTATGCCACCCCAATTGCTTCCTACTTGAAAATATATCGAGTAGTGAAAAACGTGTGGCTTGTATCCTTTTATTATAAGAAAAAGTGCTGTTATTAGCCCGATTATTGTCATAATGGCACCCCAAGTGCACGACAATATCCAAAATAGCATAAATTTTATTGTTTTCATAGCAGCATCCTTTTGTTTGTTACAATAATTATATCATACATTTATCAAATTTTAAAATTTTTCACAAAAATAAAGGCTGAAAATTTCTTTACAGCCTCTTTTTTGGTTTATTTTTTAATTTTTAAAGATATGAAATTGTGCAAGTTGTGTCAACGCCACCAACACGAGGTTGCCAGTTGTAACCCAAGGTTAGGTTGTCGGCGGATGCGTATATGTTGATTGTTTTAAGCGAGCCACAGCCATAAAAACACTCTTGTCCGATTGCGGTTACAGAGCTAGGGATATCTATGGTTGGCAAGCTACTACAGTTTAAAAATGCGTCTTCTGCAATTGTAAGTAAACCGTTGTTTAGGGTAATGGAAGTTAGGTTTGAGCAACCCATAAACGCCATTTTCTCGATTGTTGTTACAGAATCGGGGAGT
Organism: Bacillota bacterium; assembly: GCA_044426075.1. GTDB lineage: Bacteria > Bacillota > Clostridia > Christensenellales > DTU072 > JAWXUT01. The sequence continues at coordinate 3,742 of JAWXUT010000030.1, read as the reverse complement.
ACAATTTCATATACTGCATAGCACTTATAAAATGCCAATTTGCTAATTGTAGTAACGCCTTCTTTGATGTTAACAGTTGTGTTTGAGCTAGAGACAATAAGGGCACCAATGTCACTGTATTCAGCTTGGCTAGCGTTAGGATAAACAATAAGGGTTGTGCCTTCTTTGTCGTACAATATGCCATCGATAGATGAATAGTATTGGTTGTCTTCTGACACAATAATTTCCTTTAAGTAGGTGTTTAGAGAAATGCCCCACGCATCAATATATTCTACATTTGCACCAATTGTAATGCTCTCTAGCGTGCTGGTGTTTGAAATGCCGGGCATAACTATTTGTGTTACTGGAAGCCCGTTGTAAGTATCGGGCACAACTATTGATGTTATAGAAGTATTTTCTTTAAGTTGCAAAAGTGAATATGATTCGCCGTCATCGTTAAGTTCATATTGGGCAAAGCTATCACTCGACAAGTTGCAACCGCTCATTGTAAAGGTGAAGCAAACCGACATCATAACAATTGCTAGTGCTAATATAATGGATAATAATCTTTTTTTCATTATTCCGCACCTCCTACTGTGGTTAAGTTGCTGTCTGTAGCGGTTATTTCATCTGAATCTGCCGTGGCTTGCAATGCACGCTCTTTTAGGTCGCTTCTAATTTGCTTTTGCTTATCTAGTGTCAGATCGTAGAAGATATACGGCAAACACGTGAGCACAGTTTCTACACTGTATAGGATAATTAACATTAGTAGTATTCCGCCACGAACCTCATCATCATATAACACATCGCGGTCATCAACAAGGCCAACTAGAGCAAACAAAAATGGTGTTACATAGCCTAACGCTAAGGTTAAAGGTGTTGTTAAATATGTGAAGTATGCTGTTGCACCCTCGGCCCTCTCGTGGAACCGCCACTGATGATAATCTAGCGCATCGCCCATAAACGATCTTGCGATAACGCGGGCGGAAGAGTTTACAAAAGATGAGGCACCTAAACAAATTACTATTATTGCAAGTTTAATAACTGCGTTGTCTACAAATACAGCAAGGCAACAAGTCATAGTAACAAGTGTTTTTAATCCCATAAGCATCATATATGCGGTGTGTTTGCTCATTCTTTTTGTGATAAATGGCGTAACAAGATTGCCTGGTGTTGATGGCAAAGCCGTTAGTGCAGCTAGTATAACCGCCAACCATTGCATACGTGTGTCATAAAGCAAAACATATGTTAATATAGGCAAATCAAGGGCAGATAGCGCTTGAAAAGTTGTTCCAATTTTTATAATCCACAAATATTTGTTTTTGAAAACATTTTTCATTGCAGTTTTGGTTACAATTGGTTTATCCGCATTGTTGTCTGACGGAATAACTTTTTCGGAACACCACATTGAAAATAGCGTAAATGCAGTGCCAACTATTCCAAATGCAGGAACAATTATTCTATAAATACCAATACTATTTTCTTCATAACCAGAAAGCGTTGCAATAAGTGGCAAGAACATTGTTAGTAGTGAAGCCAAAAGCCCCGCTAATATTGGGAATATGGAGTGTAATATTACGCGTTCTTGTGGGTTGGTTGTGATAAGATTTTGCATACTTTCAATATTTGTGCTTGAAAGGTTCATGTTGTTACAACAATATCCAGAAGTGCAAGAGCCTAGCAAACAAGATAATAAGTTTACAAAAATTAGCAACACATTTGGACGCAAATCTTCATATGGCAAAAATGTTAATGCGGTTGCAAACACTACTGTGGGCAAGCCCATAAACAATATCCAAGGCTTGTATTTTCCGTGCTTTTTGCCGAATAATTTGTATACCATTAACGACAAATATGTCATGAAGATCTTTGCTCCAAAAATAATTGCTATATGAATAAAGATGTCAGTTACTATGTAGTCGAACCGCGAACTGTCAACAAAACACAGCCCAATTACAACTACAAGCACCAAAATTGAAGATATATGCAACCCTTTTAGCGTCTTTTTAGACAAGTTGCCCAATGAATCAACTATAGTTGCGTTTATTCCTATATAAAATAGATTAACAATTGTTGCAATGCAAGTTAGAACATAAATTTGCTGTATACTCATACCAAAAACAAGTCCAACAACGGCGCTTGTTGACACGAAACTTACATATGACACAATCTTTACAATTGTAGAAACACCCATATCCGCAAAACACATACCAGTTGCTTCTTTCAAGCTAACATCGTACTCTGGATTTTGGTTCTTGCTCCAGTTGTTTTTTACATAAGGCGGAACTTTTTTTACAAAATCCTTTACCTGTTGCATTGTTATCTTCTTTTTAGCCATAACATCTCCTTACTTTAAATGTTACAAAAGTTGCAAAAGTGCGACAATTTATAACACAATGTCATTATATAATATAAAATAGAAAAAATAAATATCAAACTGCATTAAAAAATTCTCAAATCGTACCTTAATTTCAAATCTAGGTATTTACAATTGGCAAAATTTGTGATAATATAAGTGTATGAGAGAGTATCAATTTGACAAATCCAATATATTGCGAAACGGCATATGCAACTTTTTTGATGGCACGCATAGTTTTTATCCCAATGTACACAAACAAATAGAGATAATGTATGTTGAAAGGGGAAGCATAACGTTAATTCTGCCCCAATCTAGTATGAAACTTGAAGAAAACGAGTTTGTCATTATCCCGCCATTTATTCCGCACACATTTAGGAATCGAACTGGGGACGCAAACAATTCCTATATATCACCAGTATTGCCAAATGCGTTGAGCGAAAGATTTGCACACAACATAGTGGAACCCAAAAAAGGTAGCGACGATTCAAAAGAAATAATAGAGATATTAAAATTTTACAATACCGCCATAAACTTTGCTTCCAACAACATAACGCACTACTTTGAAATGCTAGCAAATGTAATAATGGAAGCAGTATTTAATGATTACAACGAAAGCCCCATTAATCCTATTATAGAATACATTTACAACAACTATAATCAGAAATTAACGCTAGAAAGTGTTGCCAAAGCGTGTTTCACGCACAGAAACAAAATTAGTCGCACCATAAACGAGCACACTAGCAAGAACTTCAATTTTTTTGTAAACAGTTTAAGGCTCAGCAAGTTTTTAGAAATATATTCTCAATACAACAATTTGCCCCTCGACAAAATAGCCTACCAAGTAGGCTTCACCTCAGTTTCAAGTTTTTACCGCATTTTTAAAGAGCATTACGATTGCACGCCGAGCGATTTTATGGCAAACAAGTTAACAATGCAATCGTAAAAAGCCATATTTCACGCACCTAACTTCTAAAACACCCGCCCGCCCAGCACTCATTTACGCCTAGTAATATTCGTGCCGGTCGGGCGGGGGTTTTATTGTTATGCACGCAAACTATGGCTTTTTACACGGCTCCTATCGAAACAGCACTGCAAACTTATGGTGCTGCTTTAAGTAATAAGTAATAGTGAATAGTGAAGAAGTTGCGGATAAAATTATATAAAACGCCGTTGTATGTGCCACGAATAAATCATATAATTGTAGGGGACTATCACCCTACAATCTTACGCATTGCGTTTTGACATTTGTTTGACGATTGCACCTATATCTGCCTTATTCTATTGCTATTTTATGAGCTTTAAAATTACAAATACAAAACTGCAAAAACTTGTTTTTTGTTATAACCCTTTACGCGGATATCTTTTGCAATACAATAAATATGCGAAGGGATGTACTCTACTTTT
>JAWXUT010000029.1:0-16583 GCA_044426075.1 Bacillota bacterium | reverse complement strand
GTTTTCTGACTCATTTGCAACAAGTGAACCCGCACTTGCGTACATTGCAGAAGATAAATCAACCATAAAGGTCTCTGGGCTAGTAAATGTGTAACCAGTGCTGTAAGCTGATAAATTTGACAAAGTGCTTGTGCTATCTATAATTGTAATGCCACTAAGCAAACTGCTTAAGCCAATATCTGGGATAGAAATTGCAGGCAAATCGTCTATAAATTGCAATGCAGTTAACACGTTTGACAAGTTGTCAAAGCTAGATAAATCTAAGTATAAAGTATCATTTGAACCCGTGTATCTAACAAACAAGAACTGTGTTGAAGGGTCATCATTTAAATAGAATGTTAAACCTAAATCAATTGCACTAATATCTGCAAGATCCACAATAGCCATTAATGTATAGTTAATGGTGAAGTCCATATCTTCTTCTACGCCAAGCGTAAGCATTATTTCATCTAAAAACAAGCCAATCAAGCCGCTGAGGTCAACGCCGTCAGTAGTTTCAAGTAAGCTTATGTTAAAGTTACCAGTAATAGTAGCCTTGTACTCAGTTTCTGTCCATAAATCAACATAAGTATCAAGCTCATCTTGTGTATCAATCATCTCCGCATTTTGGAATTCTGGAGATGCAAACCAAGAAAGATTGTCAATTTGTAAGCCCGCAGTAACATCTTCATTAAAGTTGATAACTGCTGAGAAGCTGTCTATTATATCTGTTTGGTCAAGCGAAACCACAATTGAATCTAATCCAATTCCGCCGTCAAGGTCAACAAACATAGCAAGAAGTTCATTTAACGCATCTGTATCTAGCGCTAAAGTGATAGTGCCGTAATCATCATATGGGTCTTTACGTGGCAAATCTAGGCAGCTCAAAATGAATTCTAATAAATCCATAACGTCAAGAGACGCGTTGCTCAACTCGTCATTCGCATTAGATGCGCTATCTGCTGTAGGATCTGGAGCTATATAGTCTGGATCAATGTATGCACTTAACATATCTGTTATCGAAGACAACATTTCATTCAAGTTGAGATCGATTTTAATGTTAGGGATAATTTGTCCCGTTGTATCTGCAATTGCCTCGCAGTTTACATAAATAACGTTGTTTTCATAATATACGCGCAAGAACGCCGCATTATTATAGGTAATCGACAGTTCAAACTTAGTCTGCGTGTCGTCAAAGAAGTCAAAATCTAGTCTCAAATCCAATCCAAACGCATATATGCTTGCCTCTGGGAAAAGTATAGGAATTTCGCCAACAGATCCCAAATCAAGCACTGTGCCTAAAATATCATTAAGTGTTAGTTCAGCTCCCGCTATTTTGTTTTGTAAATAAAGTGTAGCACCTAACTCTAAATTCAAAATACCACCGTCATCATAACGGCTGCTGTCAGTTAGGCCATAGCTAGAGAAGTCGATTGTGGTTTTTGTATCGCGCATACCCATTACAAATGGTGTTATGGTGATATCTGCCATATAAACTTCTTCTGTTTGATATGTGCTGTTTGTAGGTGTTGTAACGCTTATTGTAAGACCGTCAAAAACATAACCCGATGTGTAAACTGGATTGCCGTTTTCATCATAACTTTGTACGCTATCGCCGTCTTCATTAGTCTCTAAAACTGGAATCTCGTCACTCCAAGTTGTAACGGCTCCATAATAAACGCTCATATCTGGCCAATCGGTTGTTTTTAACCACTCGATATTAAAGCCCAACAATTGCATCATAACTCCGTCGAAGTCTGGCAAACCAAAACTATCCCAAGAGATCATACTTCCAAGCGTTCCACTCAAAATGTCAAGCAATGTATTTAACGCAACTGTTACAACTACGTCTTGATTTGCGCCGTTGTTGTATGTTGTTATAATACCAGTATCTGAACCACTTACTATCAATTGTCCCAAAATCATAGCAAGTATGCCATCAACCATTTCGATGCCTGTATCTGCTGTCAACCAACCAATCAAAAGCTGTGGAATATCAATTCCGCTACCAACTAACAATCCGCCAACTAAATCCCCAAGTGTTGCGATGTTAATTTCACTAGCTTTATATTCAGAGCCCATATAGTTAATATATAAAGTGCCCGAATAATAATAAACGCCTAACCCTAACGCGCCTAAATCATTGTCCCACAACTCAAGTAGCATAGTGCTTTTGTAGTTATTTGACAATGCAGTATCGCTGCTGTATGTTTCATCAATTTCTGCTACGTTGAAGTTAGCTTTTAAAACTACAGTGTAGTTATAGCTAGTTCCGTTTTCATAATGCTCGTAGATAAAATCAACTTGCGTATCGATAACGAACCACTCAGCTTCTTCCATAACCTCATTGACGTCATTACTGTTTTGAACAGCTTCTGCTAGCATTTCTAATGCCTCAGTGCTGGATGTGTAAACTCTATCGTCGCTTGCATCCTCAACTTCGTCATTGCCGTTAGAAATGTTGCCATCTGTTGTGTTTTCTCCACGGGTAGAACACGCACCTAATGTAAGCGCGAGCACACCGATAAGTAGAATTACAACTAAAAGTCGTATGTATTTGTTCTTCATTTTTTGCCTCCTTGGGAAAGACATTTTTTTGTTGGTTTTTTGCTGAAATCGCTCGTTCTGTTCAAGCGATAACATAAACATTGTATTATATATATAAGTTAAAGTCAATACTTTTCTTTTTATATAATTTATTGTATTGACATAACCTATTTTAAGCATTTGCTGAAATTCACCTAAAACCGCCTAATTTCGCGCAATTATTGGCCAAATTAGACCAAAAACAGCACCCCGACAAAAGCCGCATTGCAAATAGTTATTTTTGCTATTTACTAAAATTATTCTTAAGGGAGCAACTCACCCCGCCGCTTTCACTCCGCGTTCACAAAACCGACGCATAAAAGCATCAAAAAAGCGACATCTTGCGCTGTCGCTTTTTGTAGATTTTGAAATTTGTGATGTTGTTTTTAGCTTATTTCAACCATATATTCCTCAAAATTTGCGGTGTTATTTTCGGCAGAAACGGCATTTTGCACCATAAAAACAAAGTTGCCTTCGGAGTCTACAACAAACACAACATCGCCGTGTGTATCGGTGCGATATGTAGCCACGCCATAGGCTGCTAGCGTCGCCATTGTTTCTGCAGTTGGGTGGCCGTAGCTGTTGCCCGCTCCGCTTGAAATAACGCCATATTCGGGGTCTATAAATTCTATAAACGCTTGGCTAGAACTGGTGGACGATCCGTGATGCCCAACCTTTAATAAATCGATATTGATTTCAATTTTGTTTGCTTGGCAGTATTCAATAAACCACTCTTCCGCTTCCACTTCTGCATCACCAGTTAAAAGCAGACTTCTGCCCGCATATTCCACCAAAATAAAAGGCGAATTGTTATTTGTATTGCTGTCTCTATCATATCCAGGTGCAAAAATAGTAACGGTGTATTCCTCTTCTGCGCCCTCAGCCGACTCAATAACATAAATATCGCCGTCTTCATCAAATCGCTCAATATTAGCACCTTCTTTGTCTACAGCGGTTAAAAATTCTTGATAATAATTTGTTGTAGGCTCGGTGTCATAGTCATTAAAATAGATATTTTCTACATCAAACATCGTAAGCACATTGTCTGCCATATTCATATGGTCACTGTGGGCGTGGGTGATTATCATATAGTCTATTGTGCCGATATCAATTGCAGATAAATAAGCCAAATAGTCGTCAGTTGTAGCAGAACTTTCATTTGTGCCACTGCCCGCATCAACAATGATATCAACGCCGTCTGGCAAGCGCACAACAATGGCATCACCTTGCCCAATATCCACAAAATGCACGCTAAAAGTGGAGTCATCTAAATCAACAACGCCACTGCTAGGGGCGGGGTCTGTAGTTGTATAAGAAGTCACGCCTCCCGTTTCTGTATCGCTGTTTGTTTTTGTACCAATAATATCCTCACCAAACAGCACAAATATAGCCGCAATAACTATTACAAGAACCAATGCTATAAGCTTAATATTCGCATTTTTACCTCTGAATATTGTTTTTCTATTCGCCATATATTCCCCCTTTATATACGCTTGTTTTCTACAGTTTTGCAGAATAAATTTTTATGTTTTTTCATTGTAATTGCACCCAATACAACAACCAATATCACGCCAAAAGCCCAACAGCTTACCTCGGCATAAGAAATAATTTTCCAGCCTACAATATCGCATAGAGCGTACGACATAACTATCCTAAACACCATAGTTAATAGCGCAATCACACTAGCCATAACAACCCGACCTTCGCCTTGCAAGTAAGCTATGCCACTCTCGTAAAGTCCGTACAGTGCATAGAAGCTGCCATTTAAAATAAAGAACGTTGCGCCAATATCCACAATCGTCTCGCTAAGCCCGAACATCCTCAAGAAACTTGCCCCAAACAGCACAACAATAAGTGTGGTAAAAAGGGATGCCGCTACCACAATTCCAGTGCCCACAAATGTGCCACGAAGTGCGCGTTTTGGGTTACCCGCCCCAATGTTTTGGGATACGAAAACCGAAATTGAGTCCGCTGTGTTTACCACAATAAGTAGTATCATATAATCCACTTTATATGCCGTTGTGATGCCCGTTACAACCTCATATCCAAACGAATTCATAACGCTTTGCAGCACCACAGAACCCACCGCAACTAGCGACATTTGCATAGCTAAAGGCACGCCTTTTTTTACAACCATAACAAGTGGTTTCCATTTTAAATAGCACGCTTTTAGGCGCACTGCCAAATACTTAAACTTCTTTTCTGTGTAAATAATAACCAACAAAAGTGACACTGCTTGGCTTATAACAGTGGCAACTGCAACGCCCGTTATCCCCCAATTAAACACCAAAATAAATAGCGGATTTAACCCCAGATTAATGAGTATTGCAACCACTAGCGCATACATTCCAATCTTGCTATCACCAACGCCACGGAGCACGCCCGCAAGCACATTGTATCCCGCAACAAAAGGCACGCCTAAAAAGATAATTCGCAAGTACTGTATGGATATTTCTAATATAGCTTCTGGGGTGTTTAACAGCACAAGAAGGGGGCGGGTAACAGCGCATCCAATGCCACCAATTACCGCAAAAGTGCACACCATAAACAAGAAAAATGACGAGGTTATTGTGCGAAATTCACTCTCTTTTTTCTCTCCACTGAGCCTAGCCACAACAATTGTTCCGCCAATTACAAACCCCGAAATCGTGCTAACCATAACTAGGTCAATAGATGCAATTGCACCCACGCCCGCAAGATATGCCTCCCCTAACAGATTGCCAACCATAAGCGCATCAACCCACACATACAACTGTTGTAGGGCGCTAGCGCATATGAGCGGAATTGCAAATTTTATGAGGGATTTTACAATGCTTCCCTCAGTAAAAGTGTGTTTCATTTAAACCTCTTTAGTACTTAACGAAACAAACGGAGCGCGACAAAAAACACATTGCCCGAACTCCGTTTGCCTATTTAATATAGATATTATCGTAAATGAAAATTATTGTGATATTATAGTTTAATCCTTAATTTTTCATTATTCATTAATTAATATGCCCTTGATTCTGCGAACCCCACTACTACTACTCTGCTCTTTCTGAATTTTAAAAACGCCTAGTTCTGCAGTGTTGGAAGCGTGTGGGCCACCACACATTTCTTTGCTGTAATCGCCGATTGTGTAAACTTTAACGATATCTTGATATTTGCTTGCAAATACTCCGGTTGCACCAGAATTGCGCGCTTCTTCAATTGGCATTTCTTCACAGATAACGGCAACTTTGTCGTTGATTGCGCGATTAACTTCGGCTTCAACGGCAGAAATTTCATCTTTTGTTAGAGGGCGAGAGAAGTTAAAGTCAAAACGCAATCTCTCTGCGGTGATGTTGCTGCCTTTTTGTTGAATATCGCTGTCACCTAACACCTTTTTAAGTGATGCTAGCAACAAGTGAGTTGCGGTGTGCAAACGTGAAGTGGCTTCTGTGTTGTCCGCAAGTCCGCCCTTAAATTTTTGTTCCGCGCCCGCTTGTGATTTCAATTGATGAGCCTTAAAGCAGTCTGCATATCCTTCCATATCAACAGTTATACCGTTGTCTGAGGCAAGCTCAACTGTCATCTCAATTGGGAAGCCAAATGTGTCGTACAACTTAAATGCTGCCTTACCACTTATGCGATTGTTTTGAATATATTTTTGCAACTTTTCAAACTCTTTTAAACCTTGTTGAAGTGTTGCTGCAAACTTCTCAACTTCCTTTTTAAGCTCGTCAAGAATCTTTATGCGGTTGTTTTGTAGCTCTTCATAAACATCACAATAGAAGTCAATGTAAAGTGTGCTGATCTCATTTAACACAGCGCTATCAATATTCAAACTGCGTGCATAACGCAAACTGCGTCTTATCAATCTACGCAAAATATATCCTTGGTCTACATTGCTTGGTGTAATGCCTTTCTCGTCACCTAACATAAATGTTGCGGTGCGGATATGGTCGCATATTATGCGCTTAGCTTTTACGCTAGCCTCGCTATTATCTGCGTTATAGGTATCCAAAAGTGCTAGTACGGGAGCGAATACATCGGTTTCGTAAACAGTGCTCATTCCGTTTAACATAGCTACTGTACGCTCTAAGCCCATACCAGTATCAACATTTTTACTTGCAAGTGGCAAGAATGTGCCGTCTGCTTGTTTGTTGTATTCCATAAATACGTTGTTCCAAATTTCTACATATTTTCCGCAATCGCAAGCTGGTGAACAATCAGCGCAGCAATCTTCAACATCCCTTACAATAAATATTTCAGTATCTGGTCCGCAAGGCCCTGTGATGCCCGCAGGCCCCCACCAGTTGTTCTTTTTAGGTAGGTAAAAAATGCGCTCGCGTGCAATGCCAAGCTCTGCCCATTTATCAGCAGAAACTTCGTCGCGTGGACAATCGCTGTCGCCTTCAAATACAGAAACTGCAATGTCTTCTTTATTTATTTTTAGCTCTTCAGTTAAAAACTTGTAGCTAAAAGTAATGCTCTCTTCTTTAAAATAGTCTCCCAATGACCAGTTGCCAAGCATCTCAAAAAATGTGCAGTGAGTAGCGTCGCCAACTTCATCTATGTCGCCAGTTCTAACGCATTTTTGCACATCTGTAAGCCTTTTTCCATTAGGATGTTTTGCGCCCATTAAATATGGAACTAGTGGATGCATTCCCGCTGTTGTAAACAAAACAGTTGGGTCATTGTCTGGAATAAGTGATGCTGATGCAATTATTGAGTGCCCGTTTTTTGCAAAAAAGTCTAAATATTTTGCCCTTAATTCTTTTGATGTTATCATATATATTACCTCTCTAACATAATCTTAATAATGTCGACACCTTCATTTAGTGCCACGCCGCAAGCCACATTTTTTTCTGTATATGTGGGGATTCCTACGCCTTCGTTGAAACTTTTGTAAACTAGATATGGCACAGGTTCGGAACTGTGTGTGCGGATACATAGTGGTGTGTAGTGGTCGGGAAGCACTGCTATTACGTAGTCTTCACCACAATTTACCAAATATTCAAGTATGCCCGCAAGCATTGTATCTAGCATTTCAATTGCCGAAACTTTGCCACAAATATCGCCTTGATGACCGCATTCATCGGGTGCTTCTACGTGTAAATATACATATTCTACACCGCTTTTGTAGCAATCAATAACCGCTTGCACCTTGCCTTTATAATTGGTGTGAATAGTGCCAGTTGCCCCCATTACATCGGGTGCTTGCATTTCTGCACCAATCGCTATGCCTTTTAATAAGTCAACCGCACTGATTACTGCTCCGCTTACGCCATACTTAGATTTAAATGAATCCAACTTTGGCTTGCTTCCAGCTCCCCAAAACCATACATCGGTTGCAGGATTTTTGCCTTCTGCTATGCGCTTTAAATTTACTGGGTGCGTGCTCAATATTGCTTTTGCCTTAGCCATTAACGCCATATATTGCTCTGCGCCCTCGCCTTTTGGCATATATTCTGCTATTTTGCGCCCCGTTATGTCGTGGGGTGGAGTTAAGTCAGTTGCCAATGTTCCATTTTTTACAATCAAACAATGCCTATAACTTACGCCCGCATAAAATTGCACAACGCTGTCATTTAATGCTGCTGCAACACTGCTAATTAACTCGTTTGATTCTGCTGTTGTTATCTCGCCCGCACTGTAGTCAACCATTGTGTCTGCTGCAATTGTAACCAAATTACATCTAATTGCAACATCGCTGTCTGCCATTTTGATGCCAATGCTCAACGCCTCTAGCGGACTTCTTCCACTATAATACTCCTCGGGTCTGTATCCCATTGCAGATAAGTTTGCTACATCACTGCCCGGTTTAAATCCCTTTGGGACCGTTTGCACCGTGCCATATTGCACCGCTTTTTGTGCTAGCGCGTCTATGTGTGGCTTCTTTGCGCGCTCAAGTGGAGTGCTATCTTGAAGTTCTTTTACGGGTCTGTCGGCCATGCCGTCCCCTAACAATACTAAATATTTCATATTTATATTATAACCTATACATCTTTACTTGTCAAAAATTTGAACAACAATATCCCATTTATCCCAAATTTTCCACCAATTTATCCAACCCCTTGCGCTTTTTGCAACTAATTTTGTCGCATATACTTTACAAAACGCTTTTATGTGATATAATATAAGACGTGCCAATGAAGAATTAAAAAACTATTACTTCTTCACACCAACCCGCAGGGTTAGCACAAATAAAATTATTAAGGAGGCTCTTATGAGCTACATTGCAAGCAAAACACCAACCGATATAATCAAAATCACTATGGCTTCAGGCGCAGAAATCGTTGTTGCACTAGATGCAATCGCTGCACCAAAAACTGTTGCAAACTTCAAAAAACTTGTATCAGAAAACTTCTACAACGGGCTAATCTTCCACAGAGTTATAAAAGGATTTATGATTCAAGGCGGTGACCCACAAGGCACTGGTATGGGCGGAAGCAAAGACCACGTTCACGGCGAATTCGCATCAAATGGTCACAAAAACCCAATTTCACACAAACGCGGAGTTATCTCTATGGCACGCAGCCAAATGCTAAACTCAGCATCATCACAATTTTTCATTTGCCACGCAGATGCAACCTTTTTAGACGGACAATATGCTAGCTTCGGCGCAGTTGTAAGCGGAATTGAAACAGTTGACGCAATCGCAAACGTTAAAACAAACTACAGCGACAAACCAGCTGACCCTCAAGTTATGGCAAGCATCACTTTTGTAACAGAAGAATAGCAAATCATCTTGCACCCACAGCATTTGTAGCGTTGTTTGTGTAACGGATAAATCATAAAATCGTAGGGGCGTTAGTCCTCTGACGCCCGGACCTTATGCCGTCGGCAGACTACAATCAATCATAATTATTATTTTTATATGGATTGCGGGCGTCAGAGGACTAACGCCCCTACAATAATATAGTTTATTCATTTAAATATACAGTTCATTTCTGTTCTTATTCTATTGCCACTTCCTTCGCTGAACTAAAAGACTTGCAAAATATATGCGGGTCAAGGGCAGTTTTATCCTCTTCAAAAAATCAAAATAAATAATCCTCAAAAAAACTATTTCTACTATTAAAAAACATTACCCCTCTTAGACAAGAGGGGTTGCGGGTTATTTGAGTTCACAATTGGCTCTTTGCAACAATTGTTTTTTTAATGAAATTAATTTTTACCTTCATCAATGTAGGTTGTTAAAAAATCTGCCGTGTGTGTGAACACTGCAAGTGGATACATTTCAAATGCGCGCGCAATACTATAGCTTCCACCTTTAACGCGCTCATCAAACGCGCCCATATGCCAGTTGATTGACATTGCTTCCTCACGCGTTAAACGCATAAATCCACTTATAATGTAAACAGACTTTTCGCCGTGCCCATAAGGAAGTTTTTCGTCTATAGCAAAATAGGGTTTCAACTCCCACTGCCCGTTGGTTTTTACGTTTCTGTAGTCCACCGTGTACATATCAATTTTGCAGACGTCGTGCAAAAGGGCTACTATTGCTATGGTTTCCGCAGAATACATATCTTCCCAATCTTCACCATACTCATCTTCGATTATTTTTTGCAATCTTTTGTATACGTTTACGCTGTGCTCAACCAGTCCGCCCTCAACTGACAAGTGGAACCTTGTGCTTGCTGGTGCGGTGAAAAAATCTGAATCCGTTATATACTTCAACAGTGCTTCACTGCCCGCTCTTTTGATGTTCTTTGTGAAAATATCGATAAATTCGTCTTTAAAAGTCATATATCCTCCTATATATTTATGTCAAATGCCATTACTTCACATTTATTGTAATCGCCGTTAATTGCTATTTTTGTCACGCTCTCCGCTAGCACCTTTGATATCACACTAGCACCCGCATTTGCAAATATTTCTATCCTTCCGCAAGACACTATAATTCGCACATAATTTGCACCATTATCGCCTATCTTTTGGGATTTATTATCATATATAATATCAGAATCACTAATTTTTACGCTAAAATTGCTGTTTTTGGTTGCGAATTCCAACGCAAGTGAACCATTTTCTGCTAGGTTATATTCAATATCAATATCCGCCCAACCACTTGTTGCTATTACATTGCTGTTGTCGGATTCTGTCGTTATTTCTAGTGGCTCACCGCGCCTAAATGATAGCTCCGCTAATGGTTGCATTGCTATTTTGTCATCTATTAATTGCAACACGCGTGGCGTGCTTATGGTTATATCATCATCACTTTTTATCGCGCTAGTTAACACCACTCTGCCATCTTGAAACACCGTTGTGCGTGGCATTGTTATGTCTTCTATCACCTTCCATTCGCCAACAAATGTCACCTTACGATTGAAAAATTCTGCTTGTATTTCTATATATTTTACGCGTCCGCTTGCATCTTCAACAATCAAAAAACATCTGCCGCCAAGTGATATAATAGAAGGATATTTGTTTTTATCTTGCATCTTAATTTCAAATCTAGGTTCCCATAATACGCCATTTGATGACCCAAACACCGATATATTGTTATCCTTATTTAATTTAGATGCCACAATATAATACTCGTTTCTGCTATATATTAAGCGGGGAGTTTGATAGTTTGCACCCAACAACTTGTCTTCAAACGCGGGCACTTCTACGCACTCAAAATCGGTGTGGTTTTTGCTTATTGCAAGCTGAACGGCTCCGCCTCGTATGCCACTTTTATATACTATATATAATTTTCCGCCCCTTAATAGCACAGACCCCGCACCAAGTTTTCTCACGCTTTTTGCAACAGCTTTTGTACGCGTCCATTGCACTGTATCTTGCGAAATATAATGCTCTATTGTCCAAAATGCGCCCACTCTGTTTCTCAAAAACATATGGAACATACCTTCAATGTAGATAAACCCACCAAGTTCTATGCTCTCAGTCAGTTTTTCTGATATAAAAAGTTTGCTTGATTTCGGCTTGTTATCGTGCATAAGTTCCTCCGTTAATTTATTGTATACTATTTATCTTATTAAGTCAAGTCAATATAAAATTCAACATAAATTTGCCTATAAAATAGTTGGTTTGTTGGTGTTTCTGTTGTCGAATATGTTATTTAGCTTGATTTTTTGCCTTAAATATGCTATAGTTGTTGTATGTTGCGAGATGAATATCCTAGATACAATTTAATACGACCTTCTTGGCAGTCACTTAACGGAACTTGGCAGTGTGAAGTTGCCGATTTCGACCCTAAAAGTGCGGTTTATTATCTGTCAAATGACTTGCCCAACAGCATAAGTGTACCATTTAGTGCGGGTTGTCAGTCCAGTGGATTTGCGTGTTATAAGCCCATACGAAGCATATGGTATAGGCGCACATTTGTGGTGCCTAAAAAGCATTTATCTGGCGCAATCTTGTTGCATTTTGGCGCAGTTGATAATCGCGCAGAAGTATATATTAACGGCACATTGGCGCTGGTGCACAAGGGTGGATACACTCCTTTTAGCGCTGATATTTCCGCTTTATGTCACGAAGGGAACAATTTTATAGTTGTAAACGCACTAGATAGCGATAGCGATAGCACGATGCCTAGCGGATATCAATTTAAGCAAAACGCCAAAGAGTGCCACCCTCAAATAGTAGGTATATGGCAAAGTGTGTGGTTAGAATTTGCAACAAAGTCATATTTTTACGATATGCGACCCACAGCGTTATGCGAAAAAAAGGCAATTTTGCTAGAAGGGAACATAACTAATCCCACCGAAAACGGCACAATTATTGTAAAAATAACGCAAGATAATGTGGAAGTTGCAGCCTATCAGTTCAAACAACAAGCGCACTACATATTAACTTGCCCTATTAATATTCCGTTAAAGTTTTGGAACATACTTGATTCGCACCTTTACAATATTGAGGCAACTATGTATGCGCCCGACGGCAGCGTGCAAGACAAAATTTACACATACACGGCTTTCCGCTCAATACAATTTGACCGCGACAAGTTTATGTTAAACGGCAAACACACTATTATAAAAGGCGTTAAAGCGTGTGCATTTTACAAGAGCAGTTATTACACCGCCCACTCTGCAGGCACGCTAAAGCAAGGGCTAATTAATGCGGTTTCTTTGGGATACAACACCATTGTTATATCAGAAAAAGTACCCGAACCTCTATTTTTACATTTCTGTGATAAGTTAGGAATAATGGTTATTCCAACATATCCAACCGCCAATCTAGATTATGACGCAATAGGCACAAAAAAGGCACTGCACTCGGAATGGTTAGAAGTGTTAAGTCGCGACTATGGGCACCCTTGTATCGTATGTTGGAACCCCATAACAAGCGGAAAGTTTGACGGTGATTTAAATTATAATTTGATGATAGAAACCAAAACGCGTGACCGTTCTAGGCCATACATAGACAATTCTTCTGGATTGCAATTTAACACAGAGATGTATGCAAAGGCATTAAACATAACAGATCGCGACAAGTTTTTGGCTCACCTTTACACCCCATACAACGGTGTATTTTTAGATGATAAAGCCGAAGCAAAGTTGTATGCCAAACATCCAAAACTGCTAAAGCGCTCAGCTCTAAAGCAATTGCCAATGTTAATATCTTCATTTGGCAGAGGCATTGTAAAGCCAATTATGACGGAAGAAGACGAAAAAGAATTTTTAGATCACTACGAATTTATGGTTTCTTCTATGATAATTGCAAAAAGTTGCGGATTTGTATTTGATATGTTGTATGACACGGGCAATATGCAGTGGGGAATCTATAATTCTGATATGAATTGTAAGTTTAGCAAAGAGGGGCGCGACGAGCTTCAGCGCATAAACAGCCTATACTTTAATAAAAAGTAATATTATAGTGTATAATTGCTTTATTACCACTTAAATAGTTGCTATTTTTGCAATAAATTGGTAGAATAGTAGGCGATTAAGTGCAAAACTTTATTAATAGAAATAAATGCGTTAAGGAAACTTAAGCAAGAGAGGTAAAATGTTACAAGTAAACAATGTGAGCGTACAGTTCGGAAGCAGAAAGATTATGGAAGAAGTGAACTTAAAGTTTAATTCTGGCAATTGTTATGGCGTTATTGGCGCTAACGGAGCGGGAAAATCCACCTTTTTGCGCGTTTTGAGTGGCGACCTTGAACCAAACAAGGGCGACGTAACAATGGATAAAACCGAGCGTATGTCCGTACTACAACAAAACCAAAATGCACTTGATGAATTGACGGTAATAGATGCAGTTATAAGCGGGCACCATAGGCTTTACGATATTATGAAAGAAAAAGATGCGCTATATTGCAAAGAGGATTTCACCGAAGAAGACGGCATAAAAGCGGGTGAACTTGAGGGTGAATTTGGTGAGATTGGCGGTTGGGAAGCCGAGTCAAATGCAAGTATATTGTTAAACGCACTACATATTCCAGAAGAGCATCATTATATGCTTATGGGTGATATTGACGCAAAAGAAAAGGTTAAAGTATTGCTAGCCCAAGCGCTATTTGGCAAACCAGATATTCTATTATTAGACGAACCTACCAACAACCTAGACGGCAAAACTGTACGTTGGCTTGAAAACTATTTAATGGATTTTGAAGCAACCGTTATAATTGTTAGCCACAATAGGCACTTTTTGAACAACGTTTGCACGCACATTTGTGACGTTGATTTTGGGCAAATTAATATCTTTGTTGGAAACTACGATTTCTGGTACGAGTCAAGCCAACTTATGGCAAGACAAATGCGTGACCAAAACAAAAAGAGTGAGCAACGCGCAAAAGAGTTGCAAGAGTTTATCTCTAGGTTCTCCGCAAATGCAAGTAAATCTAAGCAAGCAACTTCAAGAAAGAGGGAGCTAGAAAAACTTACAATTGAAAATATCCGCCCAAGTATGCGTAAATATCCATTTATCGACTTTAAATTTGAGCGTATGATCGGCAATGAAATTTTAAAAGTAGAAGGACTAACCAAAAAAGGATTCTTTGAAGATATCTCATTTATGGTTAAAAAAGATGAAAAAATCGCATTCGTATGCAGAAACAGTTTAGTTGTTGAAAAATTATTCAATATAATAGCTGGCATTGAAGACGCAGATAGCGGCACAGTAACGTGGGGTATGACAATTATTCCAACACATTTTCCATCAAACAACGACGAATTTTTTGAGGGTTGCGAATTATCATTAACACAATGGTTGAGCCAATATTCAAAAGACAACCACGAAGAATATTTGCGTAGCTGGCTAGGCAGAATGCTATTCAGTGGAGAAGAGGCATTAAAGAGCGCCAAAGTTATAAGCGGTGGAGAAAAGGTACGTTGTATGCTAGCTAGAATGATGTTGCAACAAGGCAATTTCTTAATAATGGATGAACCCACAAACCACTTAGATTTAGAATCAATTACCGCATTAAACAAAGGTATGACAAACTTTAAAGGTAATATGTTATTTGCCACACACGATCACGAGATAAATCAAACTGTAGCAAACCGCATCATAGAAATTGAAAACGGCATAAAGGTATTTGACCGCGAAATGACCTATGATGATTACTTAGATTTAGAAGAAACCAACTAAAATGGGCAGTGGGAACTTTACAATCACGCTAGTAACAGTAGCGGTTATGCTTGCCTATGCAATACCAGGTTATTTACTGGTAAAAACAAAGGCTGTAAAGTCCGATTCAATCCCTGCATTTGCAAAGGTGTTGATGTACGTATGTCAACCCGCGCTTGCAATATATTCATTTAATCAAGTAGACTACACCCCCGAATTGTTCCGCGATATGGGCATATTCTTTGGCATATCAATGGCGTTGCTATTGGTATTTATGGGCATTCTTTATGCAATTTTACGCAATAAAAAGGAAGATATACGCTATCGCATAGCAATAATCGGTGGCTGTTTTGGAAACTGCGCATTTTTAGGCGTGCCACTTTTAGAAGCACTGCTACCAAATTATCCAAACGCAGTAGTGTTTTCAACGGTGTTTTTTATCGCAATGAGCATACTTTGTTGGACAGTTGGTTCTGCAATAATTACTCAAAATTTAAAATATGTTAGTGTTAAAAAAATTCTACTAAACCCCGCGGTGCTCGCGCTAATAGTTGCGCTTCCACTATTTTTTACAAATACAAAATTGCCCGAAAGCCTAGATACAATGGCTACACTGCTTGGCAAAATGTCTACCCCACTTTGTATGATGATTATGGGTATGCGCCTTGCAACTAGCAAACTTAAACCTATTTTGGCGAACCATTACAATACATCACAGTTTTTATCAAACAACTATTATTCCCACTTTTTGGGCTACTTGTAGTATGGTTTTTGCCTATAGCCGTAGAAATCAAACAAACCCTATTTATAATGTGCTGCTGCCCAACAGCAAGCATCGTTCAATCCTTATCAGAGATGCTCGGCGAAGGCCAAGAACCCGCCGCAAACCTTGTTCTTTTAAGCTCAATGACTTGCGTGCTTACAATTCCTCTTGTTTTACTTATTCCAATAGTTTAAAAAATATCAATACAAATTTACAATAAATCGTGTTTTCAAAAGACGATTATATAATTTTATCTGAAGCGTACCCCATTTAGAGGACATATTTATAAATGAAAAATGGCGGAATCCTAAAGGGTGATTGTATATGTTAGCGAATCACATACAATCGTAGGGTGGTAGTCCTCTGACGCCCGAATCCGCATAAAACAAATGTGTCACGAAAAAAGTATATTTCAGCGCAGATGAACATTAAGATTGTAGGGTTTATGTGTTAATCCGGCAACGGCGAATGAATAAACAACGGCGTGGACGGGCAAAATGGATGCGGGCGTCAGGGGACTAACGCACCCTACGATTATATGATTTATCCGTGATACAAACAACGACGTTTTATATAATTTTATCCTGAAGTGTACCCCATTTAGAGGACATATTTAAAAATGAAAAATTCTATTGCTATTTTCTGAGCTTTTAAAAAAATATAATACAAAACTGCAAAAACTTGTTTTTGTTGTAACCCTTTACGCGGATATATTTTGCGATACAATAAATATGCGAAGGGACACACTCTACTTCTTCTATTGCCACTTCCT
>JAWXUT010000151.1:0-2536 GCA_044426075.1 Bacillota bacterium | reverse complement strand
GCCCCAACTTATTCTCGTTCATCATCAGAAATATCCATAGGATTAATGCGTGAAACGCTTATTTCATATGCAACCCTGGTTTCCGTATCCCCGTTTGACATAACTTTTTGATATTCACGTGACTGAATTCTTCCACTTAACGCAATCTTTTCGCCAATTGTTAGCGTGCTTGCATAGCGGGCGTTTCTGCCCCAAGTTATGCAAGGAATATAGTCAGATTTGTTGTATGCCCTGTTAACCGCAACCAAAATG
Organism: Bacillota bacterium; assembly: GCA_044426075.1. Lineage (GTDB taxonomy): Bacteria > Bacillota > Clostridia > Christensenellales > DTU072 > JAWXUT01. The sequence continues at coordinate 2,284 of JAWXUT010000151.1, read as the reverse complement.
TCGCAAATTTCGCGCTTAAATGGTGTGGTTCTAAACACTGGATCTTTACATATATAACCCAAAATTTCAATTGAGTTTGGATTGTTACTACTGTCGTATTCCATTACCTCGCGCACAAAAACTGTAAGCATAAGTTTGCTTCTGCCGTCTATTATCTTGTTGTAGCTCCTAAATTGACCGTCTATGCAAACCAATTTGCCCACTTTAAAATCGTTTAGTTGAATAAGTCTGTCTGAAAGTGTAACTGGAATTAAGTCAACTTGGTCGCTTAATCTGCTAACGCTTATTTTGCACTCATAAAATCCTTCGCCAAACACTTGATGTGAAAATACCGGCTCGGTTGCAACTGTGCCCGAAAGATATACTGTATTGCTGTTCTCTGTGAAATTTTCCATTGTCTATTGTCCTTTATTTAATTATTTGCTATTTGTGTTCCATTGTTGTTGATACTATAGTTATCTGCAAGAACTAATTCATCCAGTCCCACAGAAGTTAAGCCTTGTGTTTGTAATCCAATCATAATAAGCGGAAGAGCATCTAAAATATAGTCAGAATTGTTATGGCACAATATAATATCCCCACAATCAACTTCATTTAATATGTTTTCTGCTATCTCCGAACCACTTATTCCCGTCCAATCGAGCGAATCAATGCTCCACTGAATACACTGCATTCCGTTATCTTCAACAGCCGTTATTAAATCATTGTTATAACTGCCGTATGGTGCACGAAAATATTCTGGAGTATAGCCCACCAATTCTTGAATTTTTTGTGATGTTGTAATTATTTCATCAAGCACCTCCACATCGCTTATTGTTACCATATCATAGTGATTTGTGCTATGATTACCTATCAAGAATCCCCTTGCATCTATTTCTTTTACCAAATCTTCATACTCATCCACCCAAAAACCAACTAAAAAGAAGGTTGCCGTCATATTATATTCTTCAAGAATATCCATAATTTCAGAAGTTTTGTCCGCGCCCCACGCAGCATCAAAAGTTAGTGCAACTTGCTTTTCTTCGGTTTCCACATTGTAAACAGGAATTTTCCTAGAACTTGCCACTGCTGTTTCTAAACTTTCGCTTGTGAGTATGCCGCTAAGTGTGGCAATTATTGCTATCAATATAACAACTATTGCAATGTTTCTCTTTTTGATTGTAACTATCATTTCTACCCCTATTATATCATTTTAAAAAGTTAGCAAAAAATATGTATTTGTCGATTAATATTATTTTTTGTATCTCTCGATATATTATATTTGCCGAAAATTAAATTATGCCTAAAAAAAAGAGACCTTGCGGCCTCTTGCTAATTGAAGATTTATTTTATACGTTTCTTGAAACAGATATTACGCTTCCGATTTGTTCTAATTTAAATATCAAAATTTGAAGATATTCTATTGACTTAATACTTACACCTACTATAATTATGGCAGTATTCTTTTTCTTTTGTGCGGTTGCAACAACTTTTGTTAAGGATAAATTTTGATTAGAAATTACATTTGTAATCTCACCCAACAATCCGTCTTTATTTGCCGCTTCAATTTTTAGTTCAGCTGTAAACATATGTGTTTCTGACGTGCACCAAGTTGCATTCATCATACGCTCTGGCTCTAAATTTGCAATATTTGGGCAATCAATTCTGTGCGCAGTTACGCCCGTTCCTCGTGCTGCATATCCTACAATTGTATCTCCTGGTACGGGATTGCAACATTTGCCTAACTTAACCAAAAAGTCACTATGTCCGTCAATTAATATGCCACATTGTGGGCTCTTGCGCCCTTTTTTGCTCTGCTGTTTTTTGGCAATATCTTCCATAATGCCGTCAAGCTCTTGCTCAATTGCCTCTGGCTCTTTCTTTTTATTGATAACCTCTAACTTGTTATGAGCATCAATAAGTTTTCTGATAACTGTCTTGCACTTTATTCCGCCATAACCAACTGCAGCAAACAAGTCATCTACAGAATTGAGGGTGTTTTTTGCAAGCAATTCTCTTACAAATTCTTCATTTGCAAGCAACTCATTCAACACATAATGTTCGGCTTTTGCTTCGTGCTCTAGCATATCTTTGCCAGTTTTAATGTTGACAGGCTCTAGAGTTTTGCGGAAAAACGCCTTTATTTTTGTGCGCGCTTGTTGTGACTCTACAAATTTTAACCAGTCTCTACTTGGTCCTTTTGATGCTGGATTTGTCAAAATTTCAACAACATCGCAGTTTTCTAACTTTGTTGATATCGGCACTATCTTGCCATTTACCTTTGCGCCAACACACTTATTGCCAA
>JAWXUT010000150.1:0-2574 GCA_044426075.1 Bacillota bacterium | reverse complement strand
TTACTTTGGGGACTTGTTGGTCAAAATCAAGCGGGCACAATCAACAATAGTTATAGTTCAGCAAGTGTATATGCAAAATATGCAGGTGGTTTGGTTGGATACAATGGTTATATTTCTACTGAAGAAGATTACGTAGCGGGCACAGATAGCGCGCAAATCTACCAATGCTTTGCAACGGGTTATATATCTGGCAGTTTATCATATCCCGCAGTGGCTGGTGGCTTGGTTGGCATAAATGAAACAAACGGATATATTGATAATAGTTATGCAACTGGAGATATTAATTCACGCACAGCTGGTGGTTTAGTTGGCATCAACAACTTCAATTATATGGAAGCTTGCGGCGGAATGATTGCAAACTGCTATGCGTCGGGTGATGTTTTTGCTTCACAATACGGCGGCGGATTAGTTGGTAGGGCAGAATCAGATGTTTCTATCGAAGGTCTAGAAAATCACGCATACATAATCTACAATCAAACAGATTTTGCTATAATAAAATATTGTATCGCATATGGTGATGTTACTGTTAGCGTTACAGAAATGACTTTTGTGGACGACGACGGCATCGAGCAAACTGTTACTGGTGTTTATAGTTCAGCTTTTGCGGGCGGATTAATTGGCCACGCAAATGAACCTATTCTTATTGGATGCTTGTCACTTGGCAATGTTTCCGCTACATCAATGCGCCCAATAGGCGACGGAGATGATGATTTCGTTTACAACACAGTTTACTGCAACAATCTTATTGGTCAAAGCAGTAACTTAGCAACGCTACACACAAATTCATATAGCATAGATACCGCTACTGTTTATCGCAACAATGCATTGTTTACGGGATTCAGCGATTACGAAAGTTACAGTATGAGCCAAACTACTACTATTGATAGCTTGAATGACTCCACTTTTTATACTTCACTTGGATTCAGCTCTGCTATATGGAACTTAAATAACCTTAATATAGAAATTGGTTATATTCCAGCCTTAATTTTTTAGTATGAATATGTTTAGTGTAAAACAAGATATCAACCGCAAAGACTACATTGATATGTCTTTGTACTACTTAAAAAGATATATTGGAGCAAGGCAAATAGGTTTAATTATCACCTTATTTGTAGTTGGGATAATATTATACTTTTGGACTGGTGGACTAACCGTGCTCATTTTGGGGGCGGGAACAATGGGGCTACTTGCGCTAGCAATTATAATTTATATAAGTTCTAGTATAGCGGGGTTCAAAATTGAGTTCACTAATAGGCAAGCCACCCACTGGGTTATGGACTTTGAAACCACTGGGTTTACCATTGACACTTATGAGAAAAATGGTTCTTCTAAGTTCACAGAAAAGTGCACTTATGAGAAAATTGAAAAAGTCGCGATAAGGAAGGATAGAGTTTATATCTACGTAGGTTCTGCAGTGATGTTTGTTGTAAAGCACGACAGCTTCACATACGGCAATTTTATTGAGTTTATTGACTTTATAAAAGAACAAGTTGATAGTACTAAACTAAAGATGAGGCACGGCAAGAAAATCAAACAATTTCCTTATTCAAGGTAAAAAAAGAGGTGTATTAAATGGACAGTTTATCAGTTATTTGCGCAAGAATCGCAGATTTAAGAGAGTTTTCAGACTACAGCGCAGCAGAATTTGCCACCAAAATCGGCATTTCCGCAACAGAGTATTCAGAGTATGAAACGGGTGTAAAAGATATTCCAATCGGAATATTGTATAATATTGCAACCGCTTTAGAAATTGATCCAAGCTATTTGTTGTTTGGCAAAAATTCAACCAAAAAAGTGGCAACAGTAGTTTATGCGGGCAAAGGTGAAGTTATCGATAGATACGAAGGCTACAGCTTTACGTCCCTAAACAGCGATTTTGTAAACGCTACCCTAGAACCAATGATGGTTACAATTAAAGGTGGTGTATCCCCCGAATTAGTACAACACAAAGGTCAAGAATTCAACTATGTAGTATCCGGTTCACTACGTGTTATTGTCGCAGAAAAAGAGCATTTCTTAAAAGCCGGCGATAGCATATACTTTGACGCAACCAAACTTCACGCGCAAGTGGCGATGGAGGAAGAGGCTACATTCATAACCGTCATCGAAAAGTAGGTAAAAACGCGTATTTCACGCACACAACATCACGAGCGCCCAATTTTAAAAATTCAGATATTACTTATATATTAGGATTTTCAAAATTGGGCGTTCGCTTCGTTGTGCACGCAAACTCCGCGTTTTTACACGACTCCTATATATGCAAAGTTAATAGAATCCGCGAAAATTTCACGCACCTAACTTCAAAAACCCCCACCCGAAAAAGCATTCCATTATTGGGGTGCTTTTTGAATGAAAAATGAATATTGAATAATGAATAATTGAGGATAAATATTATATGAAACGCCGTTGCCGGATTAACACATAAATTGTATTATTGTAGGGTGCGGCAGTCCCCTGCCGCCCGCCACCTTATCGCAAGTTTGGGTTATTTCTATTGTTTGTTTCATTCAAATATCAAAGATACGACGATGTAAACTTGTGAAATTGCATTTTATCGTGGAATAATATTTTAAT
>JAWXUT010000149.1:0-2640 GCA_044426075.1 Bacillota bacterium | reverse complement strand
CCTAACTTTTCTCCGCTTTCATCTAAAAATGTTAAGGTCACGCCAACTGTTATTAAGTCACCAAAAGTTTTGAAAATATCTAAATCTCTTAGCATCTTTTTGCCACCCTTAGATAGCACTGCAACTGGCACTTTATATGCACTAAATAACTTTAAAACTTCTCTAAATGTTTCGCCATTATCAGCACTGTCACAATAGTTATCACCTACAAAAGAAAGCAACACTTGTTCTTTATAAACATTGTTCTTTAAATCCTTTTCTATTAAGTTTAGGATACCTTTTCTTGGGAGTGGGTTGCCGAAATAATCACTTAAGTTTCTTTTTAATGTATGCGGAGCATAACAATATGCACATCTATGGCTACACCCTAAATAGATGTTGCACGCATAAGGACTATATTCTCTTGCCATTCCTGTTGGTTTGTATATAACGCTCATATCCCCTCTTTTAATATGGTATTATTTCATAAAATAATTGTTGGCTCGCTATGGTTATGCCGTTGTCAATTTCAAGTGTTATTTCATCATCAATATTGTCCACAAACTGTGCAAACGTAAATTTGTTTGCATTGTACGAAATGTTTGCTTCAATAATTTGACTGCTATACTCTTGTGGCGTTGGTGCTATTGTTGCCCTTGTGACACCTTCAAACCTAACAACAATTTTACCGCATTTTGCACCCATAAATACAACTGCTATTGTTGGATTTCTATCTATCGGGCAAACACTATCTGCTGCCCCAGTAGAACCAGAAACATAGCTTAATTCAGTCACTATAGCATCATGGAAGTTTTCGACTTTGTTTAAAAATTCCTTAAGCATAATTTCGCTTTTAATTTCATACATCATTTAATCTCCTACTTAAATAATTATTTATTTTGCATATATTTCTACAATTTTCAAACCTAAAATATTTGCATCAACCAGTCTGACACTATTGCTTTTATTTTTGTATCACTCTCAATTATCGGCTTCCTGACCTCAGGAAAGTGATCCGCAACTTCTTGTTGACTGATCCTACAAGAGATCATTGCTTGTTTAATAACCTTGTGAAAATTCTCCCACTTAGCATAATTAAGCACTGTCATTAATTCTCTAGCTTCCCAGTACTCGCAATCGTTATCATCAATTTTCTTTATTTCATCAAAAGTTTTATTTTGCATAATTATCTCCTCATAATAAGCTCAGCTGTAGTCACCAGCAGTTGTTTGGAAAATCCGAACAACTGAATTTTCTACGAACTCACCTTTCTAAAAAATATACTGCTATTATCTTTTAAGTCGCATTATAGATTCTTCTACCACAAATACTATACCATATTTTTGCTTGAAATTCAATATTTATATGTTAAATAATTGTTGACACAAATTTGTGTGGTGCTAATTTAGGCGGGAAGTTGTCAGTAACTAGGCAGAAATAAGGTGATTTGGCATAGATTTCAACACCCTTTAGGATAATTTTGGTAAAATGTATTGACACTTTTGATTCTGACTTGGTATACTTAAATTATCATTTGGGGTGTGGAGGTTTATTATGAAATCTTTTCTAAAAGTGGCACTGATAGCAGTGGTGGTGGCGTACAGTTTGTGCGCTTTTTCTTTAGTTTCGGCAGATTTTAGCACAGATGCTCATGCTGATAGTTATTATTATACAATATATATTTATGGCATCAACTATAACGTTGATTCTTATATATCTAGCAGTAAACAACAGGTAAATATTTATGCTCCCAAGGACGGAAATAAAGTGCTTTATGTTTCGTCTGAAGTTAATGAACTTTATGTAGTAGATGTTGGTACAGAGATAATAGAATATGCTTATGGCAATACAGACGGTATTACTAGTTATATGCCTTATTCAACACTTATTGGTTTGCATGACAAGTATACTGAAGTCCACATAAAAACCGTTGGTGATGATATAGTGGAATACTCAACTTCCGCGTCATATACAGTTGAATTTTATGGATATGAAGAAACAAAATTAGAATCTGCAACCGTTACAGAAGGCAGCGCGGTTTCTAAAATAGACGCACCGGAAGTTACGGGATATACCTTTTTATATTGGGCGGACAGCGACGGGAACAAATATGATTTTGACAATGAAATAACGGCTGATTTGAAGTTGTTTGCCGTTTATGAACAAGATGTAATTCTCACAACAAACTATACTGTTGTATTTTATGGATATAATGAAACAGAATTAGCAACTGCAACCGTTACAGAAGGCAGCGCGGTTTCTAAAATAGACGCACCAGAAGTTACGGGATATACCTTTTTATATTGGGTAGACAGCAACGATAATGAATATAAGTTTGCGAGCGCTGTAACCGATAATTTAAATTTATATGCAAAATATGAAATTAATAGTTACGATGTTGCATTCTATAATATTTATGCTGAATATTTAGACGAAGTTAGTGTAGATTATGGCAGTTATGCTTCTGCTATAGACGCACCAGAAGTTACGGGCTACACCTTTTTGTATTGGGCAGACAGCAACGATAATGAATATATGTTTGCGAGCGCTGTAACCGATAATTTAAATTTGTATGCAAAATATGAAATTAATAGTTATGATGTTGCGTTCTATAATATTGATGCTGAATATTTAGAAAAAGTTAGTGTAGATTATGGTGGT
>JAWXUT010000028.1:0-18426 GCA_044426075.1 Bacillota bacterium | reverse complement strand
TTTCTCTCTGCTTCACATATTATTGCGTGCACAACGAAGCGAACGCCCAATTTTAAAAATCCTAATGTATAAGTAATACCTGAATTTTTAAAATTGGGCGCTCGTGATGTTGTGTGCGTGAAATACGCGTTTTTACGGTAAAAAGCCACAGATTGCGTATATAACAAGCAAACCCACCCACAACCGATACGAATATAGACTACGTGCTATTAATTTATCAACAAGTTGATAAATTTACAAATGCAAGCATTTAGCTAGATAAATCTAGCAATAGCACCGATATAATTCACCAAGTTATCCGAAAATGCACTGCGTGCGCTTTCTCTTAACTTGGTTAATTATTACTAGGCGTAAATGAGTATTGGGTGTGGGTGGGTTTGTGAAGTTAGATGCGTGATATGTGGCTTTTTACTTGTTTATTGAGGATAAAACTTCGTAATACGCCCCACACGCAAATGCAAAACTCTCTAGGTTGTCTTTGAAGTTGTATTTGTCGTTGGATTCTGCTTTTTCGTCGCTGTCTTTGTCAAGAGCGGCTAAGCCTTCAAATACTTTTAGGTGTGGTTCCATAGTAACGATTAGGTTTTCACCTTTTTTTGCGTATTCGGTTAGAAGAATGCCGATGTTTCCGTCACCGTGACCAGCTGGCACTACATAGCCGTCTGACTTTTGGCAATCTTTAATGTGGAAGTATGTTATATATGGTGAAACTTTTGCGTAGGCTTCAATTGTATCTTCACCACATTGGATGTAGTTTGATGGGTCAAATACACCACCCAAAATTTCGCCAAGCTCTTTGTGTAAATCAACACATCTATCTGCGATATCACCATAGATGTCTTTTTCATTTTCGTGACAGCAAAGTACACCACGTGCATATGAATATTCTGCCATTACACGCACTCTGCGGATAACTTCTTCGCGATATAAATCTATGCTTTGTCCTTTTGTGAAGAAGAAACTAAACATTCTTATTCTGTCTGTGCCAAGAATTTTTGCTACTTCTACTGTGTTTTTAAACGCTTCGAAATGTGGAATAAAGTCTTCATCTATTTCAATTTTACCATATTTTGAACCGATTGCAGATACTTTCATATCATTTGCATCTAAAATAGCTTTAATTTCTTTTGCTTCTTCAATAGTTGTATCAGAACTGTTTTTTTGTGGGCCACCATTGATACTGTAGTTGCGCAATTCAATATGTGTAACTCCGTGAGTTTTGCAAGCTGCAATTTGTTCCATTAAGTCAAGCGATGCTTCGTCTGAGAAAGCTGCTAGTTGAAATTTTATCATTTTATACTCCTTGATTATTATATATTGTTTGTTATTTTATAAGGTTTTGTATTAACATTATTAGTGCTATGATTAAAGTGCAAGGCACTATTATAGGTATTAGTAATATTATTGCAATTATTGTGCCTAGAATAATTGGTGCACCCTTTTTGCTTGTTAGCTTTTTAGGTGGAGCCGATTGCTTGATTTCGCCTTTAAAATCGATATGTATGTTGTAGTTGTTAAACCCACTGCCGCAAAGTAGTGGAGCCATTAAACTATACACGCTATCCGATTTGGTTAGCTTTTTGATATCTATAGGAAGATGGGCTATAATGTCATCAATTACTGCAACTGCCCCCATTATAATGCGATACTCCAAACTGTCTTCTGAGCACTTTGGCTTGCCGTCATATAATGAAGCAATTAAATCCATTATAAATGGCATAACTTTTTTGTCTGCGATATCTTTGTAATCTTCTTTTTGCAATCCACTTTCTTTTTTAACAAACCTTGCTAGCTTGCCAAAGGTAAGATTGTTGATAAATTTACCCGCACCACGAATTAAAAAACCGAATTTGTTTAAAGTATTGGCTTTTTGTTCCATACCGCCACCAATTCTTGTAAGGGCGGTGGCATCGTTTGGAAGGTCTGCTACTATGCCTCCAATATAGCCGATAAATCCATTAAATGAAGTTTCTGCCATATCTTTAACGCCAACGGGGGTTACTACTTCGCCCACTTCAAGTGACTGAATATCAACAGAATTACTGTCTAAATCCCACTCAATTTTGCGATATAAGCAAGGATATCCCGTTAATGCTGCGGTGGTTATTTGATAGAAGTTTTGTTCATCATTTACCTTTTTAACCGCTACATTGTGTATGTGTGTGTGCCCAGATAGCAACAACTCTATGCCTAAACTTGATAAAAAGTCCACTTCTTGGTCGGGGTTTTTTATAAAGCTAGAATCCCCACCTATTAACCTATATAAAGGTGAGGGCGTAAGCATTGGATAGTGCACTGCCGCAAAAAGTTTGTTTCCGCTTTTTTTAGCATCATCTGCCACCGATTGCAACCATAACTTATATTCCGAGCTGAAATGTTTATCGATTGTATCGGGAAGAATTGCTAGTAATCGCACCCCTTCTGCCAACTGCGCCACATAAGACATATTTGGTTCATATACTGCAATAGCCGTTGACACACCAAATTCTTTGTAATAATCGTGTGCAACTGCATATGGACAACGCTCAAGAGTAAATCCTTCTTGCATTTTTTTAAGCTCGTGCTTGTCGTTAGCATCGTGACTTGCAATAAAAGCATACACCTTTTTGCCACCAGCTTGCAATCCACGCAAAATTTCACACATATCCTCGTGGCTTTCGGGTTCGCCATTATTTGTGATATCACCGCTAACAATAACAGTATCGCAATTAATATCAGCAATTATGTCAGAAACAACTTTTTTTATAGCTTCTTCCGTCATACGGCAAGGTATTTGCTCGCAAGGAAGAGGGGTTGCCCAAACATCTCCACTAAAATGCCTTTTTGAAAAATAGTGTAAGTCTGTTAAATGATAAAAGCTAAATTTACTCATTTATTATACACCCTTCCAATCAGTAAAGGCATATGAGAAGTCACTTCCCACAATGTTGCCAGTGATTGTTTTACCACCAGAACAAGGTTGCCAACCGCTTTGGAAATAGATGTCTGCTAAATCAGCTTGACAAACATTGATGTTAACTGTAACTAGATATTTGCAACCATAAAAAGCGCCGTCATAAAGTTCTTTAATTGTGCTTGGCAATGTAACTTCCGTTAGATTTGCACTTGTGCAACCTAAAAAGCAGTTTTCGCCGATAACTTCAAGACCTTCATTAAAGATGATTGATTCTAAACTTGTGCAATCTAAAAATGCTAGTCCGCCGATTTCTTTAACTGTTGAAGAAAAAATTATCTCGCTAACAGCATAGCAGTTGTAAAAAGCTTGATTTGTAACTACTTCAACGCCTTCTGCAATAGTAACGCTTTTTGTTGGACTTATAAGAGCACCAAGTGCGTTGTATTCAACATCAATAGCATTTGGATAGCAGATAAGTTCTTTGCAATCTTTGCTGTAAAGAATGCCTTCAACAGAACAGTAATTTTCATTTTCTTCATCTACATAAATAGCTTTTAAGTAGGTGTTGTTTGTAATGCCCCAGTTATCAATGTTAGCCATATTTTTACCAATTGTTATTGTGTAAAGATTACTACATTGTGTAAAGCAAGATACGCCCATTGCTGTTACTGGAATGCCATCAATTTCGTCTAAAATAACAACATCATTTCTTATGGTTGAATCGGTGTAAAGCAGTGCTGTGTAGTATTGGTTACCATCATCATCAGTGCTTAATTTGTATTCCATACCATCAATAGATGTGTTACAAGCGGTTAGTATTGTCATAGTGCCAAGCGCTAGAACTAAAACCAACATAACAGTTACGATTTTTTTCATATTTACCTCTCTTTAATCATATATAATAGGAAGCGAAGCTAGTCCGCCCCCTTAATTATTAATTTATTTTTTTAAGATGAATGTTTTGATTTCATATGGTGTAAAGCTGATTTCATCTGCTAAGTTGATTTCTTTAATAGTCTCTTCAAGTAAGTTTGTTTCAACAACTGTTGCATATGGTATATTTACAGCTAGTTTTGTAACGGAATCGCAACCTGCATCTTCATACATTCTTATTACAATGCCACTACCGTCTTCTGCAATTTTAATGCCGTCGATAACTGCGTGAACATTGCTACTGTTTGCCACACTATCAAGTTCAATTGCGCCGTCAACTAAGATTGGTGCATTATTGTAGGTGTATGCAACGCGTTGAGTTTCTGCCTCGTTATAGTCGCCAGTATGTGGATATAGTGCATATTTTAGTGTATGTTTGCCCTTGTCTGCATCTGGTGCTGGAAACACTGGGCTACGCAATAAGTTCAAGCTGATTAAGCCTTCTTTTACTCTCCAACCATACTTGCTTTCTGTTATAACGCTTAAGCCATAACCCTCTTCTGTAACATCAATCCATTTGTGTGCACAGATTTCAAATTGAGCTTTTTCAATTTTAGTATCGTCTTTAGTTGAGCGCTTTAGGCTACCAAACTGGATATCACAGGTAACTTCATCGTTGAAAACGGTTGGTTTGAAGTCAGCACGCAACATCTTGTGTGTCTCTTGCCAGTTGATGTTCATTGTAAATTCAATGATTGGTTTGCCTACAGACAATGTAACTGTTTGCACTAGCGTTGATAGGTTGTATTTGTAAGTTGATTTTCTTACAATGCTTGTAGCTGTAACCATATTTTCGCACTCTAACAATACAAATTTGTTTGGAGTTTGTTTGCTGTATTCAATATCGATATCCCACGCATTGTACTTCAACTTTTTGTCATTATAAACGCTTAGTTGGTTCATATAACTGCCAGAAATTTCTTTGTTGTTAACCTTATCAAACAAGCTAACAATTGATCCGTCTGAACCAAACTTGATAAAGTATTTATCACTTTCGATACTATCAGAACTGCCTTTTAACTCGCTTGTATCAACTTCAATTGCATCACCGATTGGTGAAGCTGAAAATGGTGCCAAGTCAACTGCATAAACTTTATCTTCAATTGCAACAACACCCTTTACTGGATATCCGATTGGATTGATAATTGACTTGCCATTGTTTCCGCTTGCAATAGACCTTAATGCAACTTTTTGCATTCCGATTAACTCTTCTAAAAGTTCAGCATATCTAGCTTGTGACTCGTCATAAACCCTTTTGATTGATGAACCTGGGATAATATCGTGGAATTGATACAATAATACCTCTTTCCAGATTCTTTCTATATCCTCTTGTGGATATCCCGCGCCTTTAAGCATATCAACTACAGAGAAAAACTCAAGATTTTGTAGCGCAAACTCGCATTTACGGTTGTAATATTTGTTTTTGCTTTGTGTTGTATATGTACCTTGATGTTTTTCTAGATATAATTCACCTTTATGTCTTACTAATACATCTTTCTTTTTAGCAAGTTCATCAAACAAGTCAATTGCAGGTGCAAGTTTAACTGCTGGTAGACCTTTCATTTTATCTACCCTCTTTAACATCTCAAGGTGACCCTCACCAGGTCCGCCGCCGCCGTCGCCTACGCCAAATAGCATACCGCAAACATCAACTTTATCCTTTTCTGGGAAGTTTTTGATAGCGTTAACCATTGACCAAGGTGAACCGTCACTACTGTAAGTTTCATCTGGTGGCATACTTACTATAACATCAGAGTTATCAATACCTTCCCAAATAAAAGTACGGTGTGGGAACTTGTTTTGATTGTTCCAGCTAAGTTTGATTGTTTCAAAATAATCCATACCACATTTTTTTAGAATTTGTGGCAAGTTTCCGCTGAAACCAAATACGTCTGGCAACCAGCACATACGCATTTCTTTATTGAATTTTTCTTTCCAGTAGCGTTTGCCGTAAAGGTTTTGCCTTACCATACTCTCACCAGAAACAACGTTTGTATCTGTTTCAACCCACATTCCGCCTTGAAGCTCCATATTTCCGCTTTCAATAGCTTCTTTCATACGAGCAAATAATGCAGGATATCTCTCTTCCATCCATTCAAATTGTTGTGGTTGGCTTGCGCCGAATACATAATCATCATATTTAGAAATGTTGTGAAGTTGGTTTGCAAATGTACGGCCCGCTTTTCTTTTTGTTTCTCTAATTGGCCACAAATAAGCAAGGTCTAAGTGAGCGTGTCCAGTTGCATAAACCGTGTAAGGGCTAACTTCGCCGTTATCCATTTCTTTAGCCAAAATTGCACGAGCTTCTGCAATTTCTTCCGCTGTGTAATTTTTAACCTTTTTAAGTGATGCTTTTAATGCTACTGTGATGCTTTTTGCCTTTTGTGAATCTACTTTTTCTGCTGTTGCTTGAAAAGCTAGTGCTACAAAATCGTAGAACAATGCTTTGCAATTATCATCAACTATAGCGATATTAGCTTCTTTTAGTTTAGCTTTTACTGGGCGATTTGGCCTTCTGTTATTGCCCGCTTCTAGCCAGTAATCAATAACTTCTTCACCAGTTGCGCTTGCAGCAATATCTATAACACGTTTGCCACGCTTAGGTTGCGCAAACTCAACAACCGCACTTAGGTCAGATATACCTTGTAGTGGATTGCCTGCACTATCCATTAACACGCCTTCACCATTAATGCTGAAAACTAGTACTACCTTTTTACCCGCGCAACTTGCTGGAACTTGACCCTTAATGTGGAACCAACCACAATCAAAGTTTCTTGTGCTCCAAACTTGACCCTTTTTAATTGGGGCATATTGTGCGCTTAGTCTATCTTCAAATGAAGTAGGCTCTGGACTTTCAGAAAATGTTACATCTACATCTGCAACCTTTTTATAACAATGTTTCATCAACTTGTGAAAATCGGTTAGCAAATAACATTTTGCCAAAAATTTAATTGAACTTTTTACTGTTTGATCCATACTTTTTCTCCGTTTAGTATTTGTGTTTAATTTAATATATTTTACGTGCTGAATCTACATAATGAATAATGAAAATTTGCTTTATTATTCATTCACCATAGGCTCCTACAATATAGTTATGCTATAGCTGTAATCATCACTGCCACCAGCTGGTAGACTTTTGATTGTCTTTTTGTCTTTTAGTTCTGTTGGTGCGCCAACGTAATCTGGCAATGACCACCAAGGTTCAAAGCAAATATAATTGCCTTGTGTTTTATTTGTCCACATAGCCATAAAATCTGACTTAGATGACACCTTTATTTTCGCCCCACTGTTGCGGATAAGTGTAACACTGCCCGTTGCGTTCCTCAAAATGATTGCATCTTGATTAAATAATGATTTATTTAAAGGAAGCGTGCGCATTATGCCATAATAACTCTCGCCAGTTGGATAGAAACCTTGTTCGTCACAAGTAATTCTTGTTAAACTTGCTTCTTCACCGAAGTCAACTGTGTTGCCCTCAATTTCGCAACCCTCTGCTGTGGGCTGGCTGTCAACGTAAAATGCGGGGTGACCGCCAATTCCAAAATACATTGGTTCATCATTAGAATTTTCTATGTGATAAATTACATTAACTTCATTATCTTTTAGTGCAAACGTTGCAAAGAACTTCCACACAAATGGATACATTTTTAATGTTTCTTGCGTGTGTGTGAGCCCTAGCGTTACGCTATCTGCAGTTATTCGCACTAGCTTGAAATCCTCATATGGATTGATGCCGTGTATGGGCAAATTGTAACTTCTGCCTTTGTGTGTGAAACTGCCGTTATTTAGCCTTGCAACAAATGGAAACAAACACAAGTCGTGTTCTGGGAAACATTCATTGTCGCCTTGCCACATAAGTTGCTCGCCCGTGTTTTTATCCACAATGCCATCAAGACAACAACCTACGCTATTTACTGACAGCTTTAATCTGTCATTTTCTAATACAAAAATCGCCATAATTAATCTTGTTTGCTTGGTAGGCACTCGATTAGTGTTGCAGTACCTGTTATGCTAAATGCGCCTTCTGCTGCATATGGCAAGAAGAAATATTCGCCTTTTTTAATCTCGCGTACATAATTGTCACCAGTTATTGTTGCAGAACCTTCCAATAGAATCCACACGCTAGGTGCAAAATCCATAGTCAAACTGCCACCGTTTAATAGGTGTCTGTTTTCTGCAAAACAAGTTGTGTCATTATATGTAATAAGTTCTTCTTTTACATACTCTGGAGTGTTGATTGAAATTTTTGGTTCAATGCGCGCACTTTGCAATGCCTTTTCTCCAAACATATTGTAATCAAAACAATCTAGCGCCAAACTCTTGCTTAAACCGATATATTTTTCTTGTTCTGTAATGTGATAATCACCACACCAGTTTTCTGGCTGAATTGTGAAATCGGTGGGCTCTTGTACCTCAATAATTGTACAACCCTCGCCTATTGCGTGGATAAGTCCGCCGTTAATCAAATACATATCGCCAACTTTAGCATCAATTCCGTTAAGAATTGTACGCATAATGTCACGCTCTTCTAAACTGCGCTCTTCTAGCTCACTAAATTTTTCTTTGCCGATAAATTCATTGAATCCAAAATAAATTTTTGCACCTGGCCTTGTATCAACTACTAACCACGCTTCAGTTTTGCCATACTCACTGTTGAAGTTTTTACGGCTGAAATCTTTTGTTGGGTGCACTTGTACTGGCAATCTTATAGCGCTATCTAAATATTTTACCAAACAATCGTATTTGCGGTTGCCTAGAATTAAATCTTTTTGTTCTTCAATTAAATCATCAAAAAATATGTTTGTGCCTTTTATAACAGAAACACCGTCACGCTCGCCAAAATACTTTGGATTGATTGCCTTAACTTTACTTGCAATCCATTCTTCTGGAAAAAGATTGTCTTCTGGAGCATCTCCGCAAAGTTTAGAATATTGCGCTCCGCCTAAATAAATGCGAAATACACGGTTTCTTTCAAAAAATATGGGTTGTTTTGCTATTGTCTTGTTGTCCATTTTTGCCAATTCCTATTAAATATTTTTTAAATGCGGTGAATTAGCGATAAAAACTCTCTTACCCCAAAATCCACACTTCACTACTGATAATAATAACATAAATTTTACATAATTGTCAATAAGGTTTTTTATATTATATTATATATATAGGCAAATTTACTTTATTTATTTTATGCGGTGGGAATGTTTCAGAATTGAAACATTTAAAATTGTATATAAAATTTAGGCAATAGCCAACAAAATGAGCTCTAAAATGCCCAAATGTAGCGGATAATAGATATAAAATCCATATTTAAGAACATTTAATCCACGCGTGCCATTATAACACAACAAAATTAACACAGAAAGCAAGCTTAAGTATTGCATCGCACCCATTTCACTAGAAACATCCCACGCCATACACGCAAGGCAACAAATAAAAGGAATAAATCTAGCCCATTTGTGTTTAATAATATAAGCTGAAAGTGGCAACAAAACGCCAAAAATGCCATAGTCGATGCCGAAGTTGATGTAATTAGGAAGATACAAAAGTGCCATATATAGTGCAGCAATAACTAAAGCCGCAGCAAGCAAACTCCCCACACCCCTCAGCGCAAAATCTGTTTGGTTGGTTTTTTTATAAGACTGCAAACTTTTGATTCCAATATCATATAGAAAAATGATTATTAAGGCAAATAGAAAACTGCCAAAGATGTTGAGGCTAACACTGCCATAATAAATGTAGGTGAACAGCGTGCAAATAACCGCCATAGCGCCAATCAGTCCCAAGTACCTTGCCTTGCTACGTGTATAGCGCGCGCCCTCTGCTATCATAAACGCAAAAAGTGGCATACTTAGCCTACCAAGCACCCTCATTGCAACATAAATTTCTGCGGGTAAATAATTAAAAAACAACAAGCCTATGTGGTCAATTGTCATTAAAATTACTGCTATAATCTTTATGGAAAATCCACTCAAAAAGCCTTCTTTGGCTATCTGTTTGCACTCATTTAGGATACCAACACCGCCACTTTGCATATTACTTTTTATTAGAAAAATATTCTAGAGCCATTTTGTATCCGCCAAATCCATAGCCCGCATACATCACTTCTGCATATAGTGAAATGTATGAAAAGTTCCTAAACTCTTCACGACTTTTAATGTCAGTTAAGTGCACTTCAACTGTAGGTATTGATACTGCTTTAAGCGCATCTAATATGGCAACACTGGTGTGTGTGTATGCCCCAGCATTTATAATAATGCCATCCATTTTGCCGTAGGCTTGTTGAATTTTGGTTACAATATCGCCCTCATAATTGCTTTGATAAAGCTCCACATTGTGCCCTAATTTATCAGCTTCTGCCCTAACATAAGCCTCTAATGCGGGCAAGTTTTGGTCGCCGTAAAGCGCCTTTTCTCTTATGCCCAACATATTTAAATTTACACCATTAATAACGAGTATGTGCGCCATATGCTGCTATAACCTCCCCTACTGTGTCATTTAATTGACCGTCATTATTTACTATGCAATCGCAAGTTGATTTATAAATATCCTTGCGTTTAGCCCACAATTTTTTGATTGCTTCTACATTTGAAGACAGTGGTCTACCCGCCGTGCTCAACTTTTCAATGCCTCTTGTAAGATGCACAACAAAGCCGTTTTGCCTTAGGTGTTTGCGGTTGGATTCACGTAAAATTGCCCCGCCTCCAGTAGAAATTATGCAGTTAAACTGCGCACTAACTTCTGCTATAATTGTGGCTTCAAGTTCTCTAAAATACTCCTCGCCGTGTGTGCTGAAAATCTCTGGGATTGTGCACCCCGCGCGCGCCTCAATAAGTGCATCGGTGTCTACAAAGCGCTTGTTTAGCTTTTCTGCAAGCTCCGCACCA
Organism: Bacillota bacterium; assembly: GCA_044426075.1. Taxonomy (GTDB): domain Bacteria; phylum Bacillota; class Clostridia; order Christensenellales; family DTU072; genus JAWXUT01. The sequence continues at coordinate 7,716 of JAWXUT010000028.1, read as the reverse complement.
ACACTACTTTTGCCGCAAGATGGCATACCTATTAGCACTATGTTGTCACGCTCTTTTTCAAGTTTTACTATAATTTCTGCAATTATGGCATCTGCAATCACGTTGCCACAAAAGTGGTCACGCGCAAATTTTGCTTGCGAAACTAGCATACTTAATCCATTTGCTGCAGATAGACCCATAGCCTGTGCTTCTGCTATTAGGCGTGTGGTTAAAGGATTATAAACTGCATCAAAAACACCTTGCAATGCGCTAAATCTTTTAAGATCAATTGGCGTGTTATCAACATTCGGATACATTCCAACTGGCGTGCAATTTATTATTACATTTGTGTCTTTTATGTTATAGCAATTAGAATAATTAACCTCACCACTGCGTGAGACAACTATTATCTTAGCTGCACCATTTTGCTCTGCCAAATATTTTGCAGTTAACGCCGTGCCACCACTGCCACCAAGTATCATAACTGTGGCATCTTTTAGCACTATGCCTGCCATTTTCATCGCAAAATCAATGCCTATGATATCGGTGTTGTAGCCGTACTTTTTGCCACCCCTAATTGCAACCGTGTTCACCGCGCCAATAGCTAGCGCGCCGTCATCAATATAATCAAGATATGGCATAACCGTTTCTTTGTACGGAATAGTTACATTGAACCCTTTAAGCGTGCAATGCTTGCAAAATTCACCCACTGCTTCAGCATCTGGCAACTCAACCAATTCATAATCGAGCCCCATATGTTGGTGGATTTCTTTTGAAAATGAATGCCCTAGCTTACGCCCAATGAGTGCAAATTCCATTAGTTAACCTCGCAATAACTTCCCAAGAAAGCAAATACATCTTCGTTATTTGCAAGTTCAGAAATTAAGTTGATAACCTCATTACTACAAATATCCGCTTCAAAATCGAAGTAGAATAAAAATTCAAACATACTGTTTTCAATTGGTCTTGATTCCAACTTAGTCAAGCTAAGTCCTAGTGTTGAAAATTTATTTAATAGCTTGTTTAGGCTACCAGATTCGTGTGCTAGGCTAACCATAATGCTAATTTTGTTTGCATTTTCAAATATTTGGAATTCTTTTGAAATAACAATGAAGCGTGTGTAATTGTTGTTATTGTCATTAATTGCAGACTGCAAAATTGTCAATCCATACAAGCTAGCTGTTTCATTTGAAGCGATACAAGCAATATCTTTTCTGCCACTATCTGCAACCATTCTGCCTGCAAGTGCTGTATTTTCAACAACAGTAACTTTAACATCTTTTAATGAATTTATAAATTTACTGCACTGACCAATAGCTTGCTCGTGTGAAACTATCTCTTTAATATCTGAAATTTTTGTGCCATAAGGAACAATCAAATTGTGTTGTATGCGCATTTTTATTCCGCGAACAATGTAGAAATTGTGTTGTTGCATAAGGTCATAAACTGCGTTAACTGAACCCACTGAACTGTTTTCAATTGGCAACACGCCATACTCGCAAAGACCCTTTTCAACTGCGGTAAAAACGCCATCAAAGTTTTTAAAATAGGTTATGTCACTAATTTCAAACAACTTTTCAGTAGCAATGCCGGCATATGCGCCTTGCACACCGCTAACTGCAACGGTAGCTTCAATTGGGAAGCGTTTTTTGCCCGCTGAAATGCTTGCATTAACCATATTTCTTATACTTGAATCCTTTTCAATAAACTGGTTTTGATAACCTTTGCTTGTTTCAAATATGGTGTTGAAAAATTGCTTTGTGTAAAGCTTGATTTCTGGAGCTACGCCCTTTGTAACGCGGTTGATAATATCTTTTTCGCGTGCAGGATTGTATACTGGCAAGTGGTTGGCAATTTTTGTTTCTGCCACGCCTTTTGCAAGTTGCATACGCTTGCTGTAAAGCTCGGTTAGTTGATTGTCGATTGCATCAATTTCATCTCTGATTTTTGTTAACATAATATATATTCCTTAAATTTTTTTAGATTTGACTAGCTTTGAAGGTCTTTAAACCGTCCAAAATGGCTATTGCTACCGCCGATTCAACGGGGGCTACTGCGCGTGGCACAATACACTGGTCGTGTCTGCCGCCTATGTTTAATGATACCGCTTTTCCAGTGGAAATGTCAACTGTTTGTTGCGTGCAAGATATAGAAGGTGTGGGTCTGAACGCCGCTCTCATTGTAAGTTGCATGCCATTTGATATGCCACCATTTATTCCGCCACTGTTGTTTGTTGTGGTTGCAATTTTGTCACCATTTATGTAGAAGTCGTCGTTTGCTTCACTGCCACTCATATTGATTAAATCGAACCCCGAACCAAATTCTACGCCCTTAACTGCGGGTACGCCGAATAACATATGTGCAATTTTGCCTTCCAATCCGCTCCAAAGCGCATCGCCAAAACCAACGGGAACGCCGTCAACTACGCACTCAACTGCGCCGCCTAAACTGTCCTGTTTCTTTGCACTTGCAAGTATTTTATCAAGCATTTCTGCTTCTTTTTCGCGACACAAAGTGGGTATTCTGCCCTCGCGCAACTCTTCAATCATTGCGGTTGTAAGGTTAGTTTCTTTATATGACACGCTGTGCACGCCGCCTAAATCACTTACATAGGCCTCAACTGTTATGCCGTTACTCTTTAATATCTCTTTTGCAATGAAACCTAATATACACAACGGTGCCGTTAGTCGCCCGGAAAAATGTCCGCCTCCGCGCATATCGCTGTGCCCGCCATACTTAACCGACGCCACATAATCTGCGTGTGAGGGGCGAGGCTTGACCGATAGATGATTGTAATCATTTGATCGCTGGCTGGTGTTTTGAATAACTGCTGTAATTGGCGCCCCAGTTGTAACTCCATTATACACGCCCGCTACAAATATTGGCTCATCAGCTTCCATACGTGGGGTAGAAAACGCCTCTTTTACGCTCTTTCTGCGCGCCATAAACAAAGCTAACTTAGCTTCATCAATAGCAACACCCGCGGGAATTCCCGTTACTGTCACGCCTATCATCGCACCGTGCGACTCACCAAATATTTCAAACTTTATATTCTCTAGCATATTGCACCTCCAATTGCCATAAAATCCTCCACAAAATCCGCATATGACTTGGCACACGCTTCGCTGTCACAAACAACTGTTGTGCCGCCCGCAACACTACCCGCAACAACTCCAGCCATAACCATACGGTGGTCGTTGCACCCGTCAACATTGCCGCCTATCAATCTACCACCAGTTATATATAAATTGTCACCGTCGGTTTTAGAAGCAATGCCTAAATTTGCTAGCATATTTATTATAGCTTGCAAACGATCACTCTCTTTTATGCGTAAACGCTTAACGTCACGAATCACACTGTTGCCACTAGCGCACGCCATAGCAACCGCTAACACTGGCGCTAGGTCGGGGCAATCTGTAATACTGCACTCTAAACCGCGCAAGTCGCTCTTTTTAACAGTAACACTGTTGTCGCAAATTGTAATATGCGCACCCATATCACGCAAAAATCCAATTATTGCACTGTCCGCTTGTGAACTAGGATAGCTCAATCCCTCAAGCTTTATATCTCCGTTTATTGCGCCCGCTACTGCAAAAAATGCGGCGCTACTCCAATCACTTGGCACCTTACAAATTGAAGGGCTCTTGTATCCATTGCCACTCAAATTGTATCCATATTCTTCAGTTTGGGTATCTACACCAAACATTTTAAGTACCTCAATGGTGTTATTTATGTATGCTGCAGAAACTTTTTTGCCTTCAACTATAATCTTGCCACCGCTATCTTTTGCGCCTTCAGCAAGCATTAATCCAGTTATGTATTGTGAACTTAATGAGCCGTCAATGCGGTGCACATTACCCTCTAATTTGCCACTAATAGTTAAAGGAAGTCTGTCGCCACTACAGCTTATTCCGCCTTGTTTTAATGTGGTTATAATATCTAATAGTGGGCGGGAACCCAATCTGCCTTGCCCAAAAAATGTAGTTCTTGCACCAATACTAGCAACCACTGGCAACATAAAGCGCAGTGTGCTTCCACTCTCGCAAGCATCAATAATTGCACGGCCTTTAACAACTTTTTCAATAGGTGAAACTATTATTCCGCCGTCGCACTCTTCAACACGCGCACCAATAGCTTTAATTGCTTCAATTGTAACAACTATATCTTTGGCGCTAAATTTACCCATAATTTTGGTGGGTTTATCGGCAAGCGCCGCAGCAATCAACATTCTGTGCGCATAAGTTTTGCTCGCGGGCACAGTGACTTCGCCTTTTAATGCTGTCGGTTTGATGCTGATATCCATTATCCCATAACCTCCGCCAACTCAACTATTGAAATTTCTCTAATTTCGCACTCACCTATCGCCTTAACTAACACGATATCTAAGCAATCTCCCTTTGATTTTTTATCCATTCCGATATGACTAATTAGCGTTTTATTGCTGTAAGTGCAAGTTGGAACTTCATATTTTTGCAGTAATTCATTTATTGTGAACACTGTTTTTTCATCTAACAACCCCAACTTTTGTGAAATGTGGGTTATATATTGCAAGCCCATCATAACCGCTCTGCCGTGGGTTATGGTGAACGCACTTTCTTTTTCTATAGCGTGCCCGATAGTGTGCCCTAAATTTAGCAACTTTCTCACTCCGCCCTCTTTTTCGTCTTCAACAACAATGTCGCGCTTTATTCTTACGCACTCGTAAATAAAGTCCACAATGTTTTCTTTTATAGTCATATTATTCATTATGCTATAGCAATATCCGCCGCACATAACGGCATATTTAACCGCTTCGCCCATACCGTCAAGCCAAAAAGTTTCGGGCAATGTTTGCAACAAATCGGTGTCAATTACAACTAATTTTGGTTGATGAAAAGCGCCTAAAAGGTTTTTTCCCTCAGGTAAATCAACCGCAACTTTGCCACCCACGCTACTATCAATACTAGAAAGCAGTGTAGTTGAAACTTGAATATAATCTATCCCGCGCATATAAGTTGCAGCGGCAAACCCCGCCATATCGCCTACTACACCACCGCCTAATGCCACCACAAGGTCGGTTCTATTGAACTTATTTTGCGCTAAATAGGTGATAATTTCCATATAAGTTGCAACAGTTTTGCTTTCTTCACCCGCCTTAAAAACGAATGTTTTTGTGGAATATCCGCAAGATTCTAAACTAGAAACAACCTTTTGCATGTGCAAAGGAGCAACATTGCTGTCGCTTACAACTAGCACGGAACACACTTTTTTAACCTCATTAACAAGCGTGCCAAGTTTTGCAACTAACCCCTCGCCAATAAGAACGTTGTAATCATTATCTGTAGCTACGTGAATGGTTTTCATAAATCTCCTAGTGGTTTTTGCGCAAGTTTTCTGCGTATTCTTTTGCGCTTACACCGTTTTGTAATATGCTGTGAAGCCCGTCATAATCGCGTGCATCAAGGTGAATTTTAAAGGTTTGAAGGCTAGATATAAGTTCTGCAATTTGGTCGCTTAGATTATCCGCATTGTCAATCATAAGTTCGCTCCACATATTGGCGTTCAACTTTGCAACTCTAGTCATATCTTTAAAGCTACCCGCGGAAAATCCCATATGTTCGCGTGACATACTGTTTTGCACATAAGCGCTAGAAACAATGTGGGCAAGTTGACTGGTATATGCAATAATTTTGTCGTGATCTTCTGGCGTTGACACCACAAATCTCTCGGCATTTATATCCATAAACAACTTTTTAACCGTTGTTAGTGGTGCAATTTCGGTGTGCACTGGCACTGCAATAATAGAAGCCTTGTCATAAAGCCCTATCGTGCTATGCTGAATGCCACTAAACTCTCTGCCCGCCATTGGGTGAAGTGACACATAGTGAATTTCGGGATATTTAACACGCAACTCTTCCATTAGGCTAACAACCGTGCGTTTATTTCCGCAACAGTCGCACAAAATTGCGCCACTTTTTAGTTTAGGAGCCACTTCTTCTAGCGATTTAAGTGTATTTTCTGGATGAAGCGCCACAATAACCATATCCATATTTGCGATATTTGCGTCAGTGAGTTCTTCATTATAAGCGCGCAAAAGGTTGCCCTTTACCATAGACTGTGGGTCTACATCATATCCAAAAACCTTGTGTTCGGTGTGTTTAATGATAGCCCTACCTAAAGAGCCCCCCATTAATCCCAAACCGATAATAGCAATATTCATTAATCAATCCTTTTGCCAACAAGAGGCAACATAGTTTTTACATCTTTAACAACAGCAGCATATTGTTCTGGCCTTAGTGACTGAGCGCCGTCGCACAAAGCGCAAGCTGGGTTGTTATGAACCTCAATCATAAGTCCGTCCGCACCCGCGCCAACCGAAGCCAATGACATAGGTTGCACAAGCCTAGATAGTCCTGTTGCGTGACTTGGGTCAACAATAACTGGCAAATGCGTTTTTTCTTTAAGTATAGGGATTGCGGAAAGGTCAAGCGTGTTTCTAGTATAAGGTTCGTAAGTCCTGATGCCGCGCTCGCACAAAATAATTTCCATATTGCCCTCACTCATAATGTACTCAGCGCTCATCAACCATTCTTCGATAGTGTTAGCCAATCCTCTTTTAAGAAGAATAGGTTTTCTCGTTTTGCCAACGCATTTTAATAATTCGAAGTTCTGCATATTTCTTGCACCGATTTGAATAATATCAACATCTTCAAAAAGGTCAATGTGTGCTTCGCACATAATTTCAGAAACAATGGGCATACCCGTTTCTTTTTTAGCCTTAGATAACAATTTTAGTCCGTCCGCGCGCATACCTTGGAACGCGTATGGAGATGTACGAGGTTTAAATGCGCCACCCCTCAAAAAGTGTGTGCCCGTTGCCTTAACAGCTTCAGCTATCGCAATAATTTGCGCTTCACTTTCAACCGAACAAGGACCCGCAATAAGTTGGAAGTTATCTCCGCCGAACTTGTGTCCCGCTACCTCAACAATAGTATCTTCTGGGTGGAACTTTCTGTTCGCATTTTTAAAAGGCTCTTGTATTCTCTTAACGCTATCAACAATGTCAAGTGACCTAATTAAATCAATATCAACCTTACTTGTGTCGCCAACAAGACCCATAATGCAAGATTCACTACCCTCACTCAAATGTATATCAAGCCCCAAACTTTTAATCCATTTTTTCAAGTTGTTAATTTGCTTTTCTTCTTGATGTCTTTTTAAAACTATAATCATTTTACTGCTCCTATTTAATAAAAAAACCACCCATAAAGGCGGTTGTGGTATACTTTTTGCTATTTAACAAATAACTTTACACTTAAAACCGCATATCAAGAATTGGGACTAAAGTAATAGCCCTTAAAAAAATAACGATATGAAAAGTTGAAGTTAATTGCTGATTGCATTTTTTGCTCCTATCTGCAGAAACTACTTTCTACTTTTTAAGTATACTACTATACCCCACATTAGTCAACTGTTTTTGTAAAATTTGCAAATTAAATTGACACCTTGTAGATTAAATTATATATAAACGCCGTTGTTGTTTAAACGCATAATCTATACAATCGTAGGGTGCGTTAGTCCTCTGACGCCCGGACCTTATGCCGTCGGCAGACTACAATCAATCCTAATTATTGTTTTAATATGGATGCGGGCGTCAGAGGACTAACGCCCCTACAATAATACAGTTTATGCATTTAAACATACAGTTCATTTCTGTTATTATTCTATTGTTATTTTCTGAGCTCTAAAAAAAATATA
>JAWXUT010000027.1:0-18584 GCA_044426075.1 Bacillota bacterium | reverse complement strand
TCAATTATATTGCGCTGTTTCTACCCCACACATTATAATTGAAGGCGATGTGTGGCTATATAATGATAGTGGAGAAGCGCTATTTATGCTTCCAAACACCTACTATGCACTAATTTCAAATATGGATGAAAGCTATTATTATGTAACTTTTAACGGAATATCTGGCAAAGTAGACAAGAATATTGTGAGCACTGTTGGCTACGATGCCACCGCAACGGGCACAACTTGCACGGGAACAATTGCAGATACCTATGCCATTTTTACAGAAATAAAGATAAAAGCTCGCCCCGATTCTTCCGCAACAGATGTGATAACTATGCCGACTTCCGCCACATACACATTTATTGGCGTTTATCCAACTGGTGACACAAACTGGTATTACATTAGCTACAATGAATATTGTGGATACATTCAAAGTGAATTATCTAGCCTAGCTTCCCTAGAAATACCCGACTTTGTGCCAGAAATCACTGAAACTTCCACCGAACCCGAAGAAGAATTGGTTGCAACTTCTTCACTAGATGATAGCACTTTGCGCATAATTATAATAGCTGGTCTTTCTGTGCCCGCAATTTTTATACTATACCTACTATTTAAACCCACTAAGGCAAAGCGTTACTACGAAGAAGATGATGACGATTAATTGCTCCACTACTGTACCCCCTTTGTTCCAATAAAAAAGCACTATGTTAAACATAATACTTTTAATTTTTTTCTGCTAATTTTGCGATCAATCGCTGTTTTTCGCCCTCAAGCTCTTCATCACTCATATCGACAAACTCGTTTTTCTGCCCATTGAGCTCTAAATAAGTCTTAATTGCACTCATATCCGGTGGCACATACTTAGAATGCTCTTTTTGCTTAACTACCCGAGGCGATCCGTCTTCGTCAATTACATATTCTTTAACAACTTCTTTGGTAGTATAGCCTTCCGCTCGGCGCAACAACCACTCGTTTATCACCTCTGTGCTCACATCTTGTGCTGGTTTTTTCCTTTTTGCCATATGTACCCCCTTCAAAATTTCTCTTACAAGATTCTTGCCTCTCAATACAAGTCTCAAAAGCTGTGTTAAATATAGGATTATCTATATATAACTGCTCAAAACACTCAGTTGTAACACCTTCCACCATAAGCCTTGTTGCTATTGCCTCATAACTCTGATTCAATAAATAGTCATACTTCCAATTGCACATATTTAGCGTCTTAAGAATATGCCCACGCTCACATCCCTTAAAAAACTTCATAAATACTATAGACCTCTGCGCTGGTGTCAGCATTATTAAAGCGTCATCTATTATATCTTGCAACAACTTTAAATTGTTTTTTGACCTCACAACCTTATCCAGTTTTTCATAAATTTCCATAGCGCTATTCATACAACAGTTGGCCCTCAAACTCGTAATTGATGCTATCACCCTATCGTGACAACTGTAGCTGTATTCAAAATCTTTACGCGCAATTAGTATAGTTTGCACTAGGATTTTACTTAAACATCTCTCCAATATTATTTTCTCCTTGCATTGTAATTTGTGAACATATGTTCGCATTGATATGAATATTATACACCCGCAAAACCGCAAAGTCAAGCTATGTAATATCTAAAATTGTCGAAAGAATTTAAATGTACTAAAATTCGCCCATTAAAAATTTCATAAGTGTTTGTAAATGCAGTTTTGTTCACAACTGTAGCAAATAATTATATGAACAAAAAAAAGACCACAAAGAAATTAATCTTTATAGCCTTTTAGATTTAAGTTTATGAGCTTTGGTTTATGTAATTATGCTTTTTTGATTAGCGTATCATCAACCAAAGTGTAATTGTTTGAAAGGAATTTAACACTTTCTATGCCATTTACACAGTTAACTTTGCTTGAATATCCTTGAGAAGAAAGTACATTGCTTGTGTTAGCAGCGCGCAAACGGAAATAATATTTGCCATTAACATCACGGAAGATTTCAAAGGCAGCCTTGCCGATTGTTACTACATAATCACTCTTAGTTGTGTCAACAGTTGGTGCAGTTAAGCTAGCATTGGCAACAGCTTTAATGCCGTTTTTGCAAGCACTTTTAGTTGTATAACCTTGGCTATGTGCAACAATGCCCTTGTTGCTTGACTTAATGCGGAAACGGAATTTACCACCTTTATCTTTGTATATTTGAACATATCCGCTCAAAGTACGTGTGCCTTTTGGTGCTTTTTCTTCCTCTTCAACAACTGCTGGAGCTGGTGCTTCTTCTGCTACTGGTGCTTCAGCCTCAGTTTTAGCTTTTTGCCTTTTTACTGGACGCACAACTACTGAACGCACAATTTCTGGCTCTTCTTTTGTATCTTTAATATCTTCAACAACTAATACTGGTGCAGCTTCTTCCTCTTCAACTTTCACCTCAACTTCTTCAGTTGGTGCTAATGCTGAACTGTGGTCTGCAAATGGTGCCGCTGTCTCTTCTAAAGATTCAACTTTTGTGCTTTTTGTTTCTGTAGGATATGCAACTTCGATAGTTTCATCTTGCACATCTTCACTGCTAGAAGCTTTCTTTTTCTTTTTAACTATCAATACTACTATTGCTATAATCAATATAAATACTGCTGCTACTGCTGCAATAAAATAGTAAAGGTTGTTACCTTCTTGCAAAAAAGCAAAGCCCTCTTTGGCATAAGACACAATGTTGCTCCAAATGTTATTAAGTGTTTCCATAACTTTCTCCTTTGGTTATGTTTTAGTTTGCCTTCTTTTTCATAAATGCACGCATACGTACATCATGATTTAATTCCGCCTTGCGGATACGTAGTGATTTTGGTGTTACTTCTAACAACTCATCTTCTGTTAAAAACTCGATACTTTGTTCAAGTGAAAATCTACGTGGATTATCAAGCCTTAGCGCATCATCACTACCAGATGCCCTCATATTTGTAACTTGCTTACGCTTACATACGTTAACAACAATATCATCTTGCTTAGGTGACACACCTACAACCATTCCCGCATATACTGAAACACCTGCATCAATAAACATTGTTCCTCTGCCTTGTGCGTTGTAAAGACCATATGTGTTTGATTCGCCATTTTCAAATGCTACCAATGCGCCGTATGGGCGTGTTGTGATTGCCTTTTTAAGTGGTGCATATGTTTCGTGAGTTGCATTCATAATACCTTCACCACGAGTATCTGTCATAAATACAGTTCGGTATCCCAAAAGCCCTCTTTCTGGAACCAAAAATTCAAGTTTGATACGGCTATTATAAGGTGTCATATTGACTAATTCACCTTGTCTTTTACCCATAGCATCCATAATTGCGCTAACGCTTTGCTCTGGAACTTCAATTGAAACCTTCTCAATTGGTTCACACAAAACGCCGTCAATTGTCTTGTTTATAACAAGTGGCATTCCTACTTGGAATTCAAAACCTTCGCGCCTCATATTTTCAATAAGGATTGATAAGTGAATTTCACCCCTACCAGAAACAAAGAAAGATTCGCTTGTATCGCCGTCTTCAACTTTAAGTGAAACATCTTTAAGAAGTTCTTTATATAGTCTTGCTCTTAGGTGGCGAGATGTAACAAACTTACCCTCTCTGCCAGCAAATGGGCTGTTGTTTACAGCAAACTTCATTCTAACAGTAGGTTCAGAAATCTGTACAAAGTTAATTGGTTCTACTTGGAAAGGTGCACAAATTGTTTCGCCTATTTGTACATTTTCAATACCAGAGAAACAAACAACGTCGCCAACACTAGCTTCAGAAACTTGCATTCTTCCAAGTCCAGAAAATTGATAAATATTGGTAATTTTACTCTTGTAACTTTCTGGTGTGTGATAATTACAAACAACAACTTCTCTGTTTGGGATCATAGAACCGCGGTCAATTCTGCCGATAGCAATACGACCTACGTACTCGTTGTAGTCAATTGATGAAACCAAAACTTGCAAACCGCCCTTTTCGTCACCTTCTGGTGGATCGATGTGCTTGATAATTGTTTCAAACAATGGGGTTAAATCTTCAGTTTGTGCGTCTGATGTATATGATGCGGTGCCAGCCCTTCCGCTACAGTAGATTATTGGGCTATCAAGCTGTTCATCTGTTGCGTTTAAGTCAAGAAGCAGTTCATAAACTTCTTCAAGAACCTCATCTGGGCGTGCATCTGGTTTGTCAATTTTGTTGATGCAGATAATTACCTTATGGTTCATTTCTAGTGCTTTTTGCAAAACAAACCTTGTTTGTGGCATTGGGCCTTCGTAAGCATCTACACATAGTACAACACCGTTTATCATCTTTAATACACGCTCAACTTCACCTGAGAAGTCAGCATGTCCAGGGGTGTCTACTATATTAATTTTGATATCATTATATATACAAGATGTGTTTTTTGCAAGAATAGTAATTCCGCGCTCTTTTTCAAGTGGGTTACTATCCATAACACAAGTTTCTACAACTTGGTTCTCTCTGAATACTCCACCTTGCATTAACATTCCGTCTACAAGTGTTGTTTTGCCGTGGTCAACGTGAGCTATAATAGCTATGTTTCTTAAATCGTCTCTAATCATTATTTCCTTCATCTACAACTGTAAAATTTATTTCAGTCCACGCATCATTAACATTGTATAACTCGTAAAGCTCTATATCGTCGTAAATCATTTCATTTTGGTACTCTTGGTAATTTATTGCCCTTATATAAATTGTCCACTCACCCTCACTTAGCCCGTAGTACCATTGTGATGTGAATGTTGTGTATGCTTGCACAGAAGCATTTAGTGCGGCTACTTCAAAGCTTTGTTCGGGGGATTGAACCACCACTTCATAAAAAGTTACTTCTCTAACGTCATCGCCGTAAGTGTAAGTTACATTTTCCCACGCAGTGCGACTATCTTCTGTTGCGGAATAACCATACACTTTATTTCCGTTATTATCATAAGTAGTCCTATATGTAATTTCTAGCGTTGCGGGCAAATCTAACGTTAATCCGCTAACCTCATATGTCTGCCATTCGCTCCACTCGCTGTCACCATAATTATTTTCAGAATAAGCAATAACTCTAAATGTGAGCACACCTCTTATCCTTGGGATAGTTACTGTTGGTGAAGTCGCGTTTATTGTATTGGTTTCGCCATACAATTCATAAATGTATTCTACACCATATGCAATCGCACCATCTACCTCATTCCAACTGATAGTTATTTCGTAATCGGGTTCAGCCGTTACCATAACAACTTCAACATTTGTTGGGGTAGAAAGCGTTTTATGCACCATTATTATTAGCACAACCGCAGTGATTGCTACAATTAGTAACAATACACCAGCGATTATTGCAATTTTTTTACTCTTTTTACTCATTAACTATTTCTTTTCTACAAAAACTTTGTTTAGTTTTGCAAATCTTGGCAAGCCGTCTTCTACTGGAGATTGTGAATCACCTTGAATTAGAGGCATAGCATAGTCGATATAATCTTGTGACAACATAGTGCCGTCATTGATAATCCATTCTAGTGGAACAGTTTTTTCTGTGTTAGCAGCTTGAGCAACGTCCATTAGTTTCATATTGCAAACATATTTACCGCTTGACATATCTCTCTCAAAAATAACCATTTTATCTGTTTCGCCTTCGCAAGCAGATTTAACAGCCAAAGCGCCAGCAGCAAAAGCTTCTTCAATATCAGTTGCGCTTGCAACGTGAGCAGCACATCTTTGCATCAAGCTGAACTCTATGCCACGAACTTTTCCACCAAAATTACTGCTAATTAGGTTAGCAAGTTGTGAAGCCAATCCGCCTAGTTGTGAGTGGCCAAAGTTATCTTTTGCCATTGAACCTGCGCTTAGTGCCTCTGCAACATATGTGCCATCTGGGGTTTTGATACCTTCTGAAACACAAGCAATACATTTGCCGTTGTTTGCGTCCATAACTTTTTTAACATCAACCAAAAATTTATCAATATCAAAAGCAAGTTCTGGTAGGTAAATTAGGTCTGCGCCTAAGCCTTTGTAAGTTGCAAGAGCAGCTGCTGCTGTCAACCAACCTGCGTTACGACCCATAATTTCTACAACAGTAACTTGACCTTTGTCATATACTTTTGCATCAAGATTAAGCTCCATCATTGTTGTTGCAACATATTTTGCAGCTGAAGCGTAGCCTGGGCAGTGGTCTGTGCCGAACAAATCGTTGTCAATTGTCTTTGGAACACCAATAACATTACACTCGTATCCGCTCTTTAATAGATATTTGCTAACTTTGTTGCAAGTATCCATACTATCGTTTCCGCCATTGTAGAAGAAGTAACGAATGTTGTATTTTTTGAATACTTCAAGAATTCTCTTGTAATCAGTCTCGTCTACATCTGGGCTCTTTAGTTTGTATCTAACTGAACCTAAAGCTGATGATGGAGTGTTTTTAAGAAGCATAAGTTCTTCAATGCTCTCTTTACCCATATCGTAAAATTCTTCATCTAAAATGCCTTTGATTCCGTGTGCTGCGCCATATACTGCTGTGATGTTTGGTTGTTTTAGTGCTTCAACAAATACACCAGCGCCACTTGCGTTGATAACTGATGTTGGTCCGCCTGATTGACCAAAAATACATGCACCTACTAAATTTTTCATATTGTTTCTCCTAATTTTTGTTTATATGTTTTGTGACTTAATCACTTTATTTATGTTGTTTATTAATTATGATGTCAATGAATTTGCTATCATATATAGCTCTTCATCAAATTTGCGTGGCATATCTAGCGCTTCAATCAAATCTACATCGATAATCTTGTTTTCGCGAATACCAACAACTCTGCCGGTTACTACATCGTCTTTCAAAAGTTGAACAGCTCTTACACCGCATCTGCCAGCAAGAATTCTATCTGCCATACTAGGTGTGCCACCCCTTTGAATATAACCCAATTTAACTGTACGCATTGTAACATCAATTTTTGATTGGATTTCTTTTTTAAGTTCTGTACAAGGACAAACGCCCTCTGCAAGAAGAATAATAGTACTAATCTTACCTTTAATCATATTGCGCTTAATGTTTCCGCAAAGCACATCAATGTCATATGGAATTTCAGGAACCAACATTTCTTCACAACCACCAGCAAGACCCGCATAAACCGCGATATCGCCACAGTGTCTGCCCATAACTTCTATGATACAAGCCCTATCGTGTGAGCTCATTGTGTCACGAATATTATTAACAGCACCAATAACTGTATTAACAGCTGTATCGAAACCAAGTGTATAATCTGTATAAGCTAAATCATTATCGATTGTACCAGGGATTCCAACAACTGGAAAGTTTTGAAGTGTCAACAAATCTTTCATTCCACGGAAAGATCCGTCACCGCCGATAACAACAAGACCCTCTATTCCAAAAGCGTGAAGAACTTCTGCCGCCTTTGCCACACCTTCTGGTTTAACAAACTCTAAACAACGGGCAGTTTTTAATATTGTGCCACCGCGATGTATTGTATCTGAAACAGAACGGCTGTCCATCCTTGTCAAGTTGCCTGTAAGTAATCCTTCATAGCCACGCTCAACACCATAAACTTCCATATCTAGCTTAGCCGCATATCTAACAACAGCTCTAATAGCTGCATTCATGCCAGGTGCATCGCCACCACTTGTAAGTACTGCAATTTTACGCATAACGCACTCCTTGAAAATTAATTTTATAGTAGAAATAAATTCTAAAACTACACAATTATATTATATACCTAAAATGAAACTTTGTCTATCTTAATTATAAAACTTATAGCAAAAAAATGATAAATAATAAATATCGCTATTTATAGACAAAAAATAGAGGCTGTACAGAAAATAAATTTTGCAACGTCATTATATTTAACAAAAATGAAAAAATGTGGATTTTTAATTATATTAGTAAGTTGGTTTCATTAACCAACATATTTAGCCCAGATGAACATCAATATTCTGGGAGAAAGTACACGCGTATTTTGAGTGTGTAAATTATTATTTTTGATTCCGTTTATCTTCTTCTTTTCTTTTATTAATGTAGTATCCAACAATTGCAGACTGCTGTCTTTTTTTTGCCTCCACACTCATTGGTACATTTTTTTTAAGCTTGTTATTAGCTGTAAATGATTTATTACTTTTACCAAACATTAATTATCCTCCTATATCAGAAAAAGTTCCGTGGTCACAAAACTTTGTTCGTCTATTATTTTACGCAACCTGTCACTAATTTTTTGATCAATATTATAGTACTCATCAGATAAATACACTCTTTTAATTTTGTGCAATAGTAATACTCTTATTGCTTTACTAGCTAAATCAAAACAAAATACATAATTGTTTTGATCATATGTGTATCCAGTTACAAAATACACAACAACAACGGCTAACTTTTCACCATTATACTCAATTCCAACCCCCCTATCTTCATGATAGGATAATCTTAACAGCTCCAATTCCTCGCTAAATACTATCTTTTCTCGTTTGAATTGTGGAAGTATTGCATATTCGTTAAGCATATTTCTTATACAAGTTGTTGTGTCTTGTTGTGTGATATATGTTTCATAGTCTATTATTTCGTCGAATTTTACCATAGTATTTTTGTTTGGTCTAATCCATATACTTCTATTTAAGTCTTTAAAATAATTTTCTTTAAAGTAAACATCGTCAATAATGGTATCAATATAACTTCTTAGTCTTTCTGTCAAGTTATCATCATGGAATTCTAACGCAGTATCTATGCTATCGTGTATTACTTGCCTTCGTCTCTTTCTTATTGTCAACAAACAAGGCAACAATTTATTTATAAATGCATTAGTATTAGCACTTTCATCCGACTTAATAAAACCAAAGGCTTGAGTGTCATTGTATAATATGGTGTCAACAAAGTCGGAAATTCTTATTCTTAATTTATCTGCTATCATATCTCTCCTTTTTACTAGTATATAATTTGTCTACTCTAAATGTCAACTAAAAAACGATATTTTAACTAGTTACTTTATTGCTAAATATGTCTACTCAAAACTCTGTATAATAGTAGACTACTTTTAATAACAATCTATGATACAATATTAATGCAAGGAAGTTGAGTGCACAAGCTAACTTGACAAAACACTTTAAAGGAGTTATACTATGAGTATACTAAGTTGGTATCTTAAACCAAAAACTGAGATGGCAAAATCTAACACAAATCAAGTGCGTATAGGGAAATATAAAGTTTCACCTCACGCACAAAATAGGATCTGTGACCCCGATAGAAATTTGAAAAAATCTGACATGACATCGAATTTACTCTTAAAACCTGATTATAAATCTAAAGTTGATGACAATCACGGTTCATATACCAGAGTTAGAAAAAAAAATTGTTACACATGTTATGCCTAATTCAAATATCGTTAAAAGTATCAGGCGCACATCTAACACTGAAAAGCAAATAAATAATTTAAAAAAGAGAGGTTTATAATTAATGAAACTATTCAATAAATTCTTACATAATAAATCAGGAAATAATATATCACTATTTATACTTTCAGACGACGCCATTAATTTTATTTCAAAATATGCGATTTCCGAATTGTCTATCACTCAGCCAATTGATGAAGACACACTATTGGATATTTTGGAATTAGCCTGCGATTATGAATTGCTTATGGTTGATGCGAATGGCAATGACAACAAACAAGAATATCCTGGGAAAGAAAAATATGAACATGGTGATAGATTTGTTAGTGAAATATCGGGTAAGTGGAGTAAATCATATCCTAATTTAATTGATTTAAATAATAGGCTGTTAGGATAACCCAACAGCCACTTGTTATTTTCTTATGGTGTAATCGCCTGTTACTATATAACGAACCGAAGTTAGTTCAGTTAGCCCTATTGGGCCCCTAACATGCAGCTTTTGGGTACTTATACCCATTTCTGCGCCTAAACCTAACTCAAAACCATCTGTGAACCTAGTGCTTGCATTTACATAAACGGCTGCACTATCAACTTCTGCACAGAACTTTTGACATTCTGCCTCATCTGAAGATATAATCGCTTCGCTGTGATGCGTGCTGTATTCGTTTATGTGAACAATTGCTTCCGTTACATCTGCTACGATATCTAATTTAATAATCATATCGTTATATTCAATGTAGAACTCTTCGCTATCAATTACTTTAACTGGTGTGATTGCGTTAACTGCCTCGCTTCCACGAACTTCCACACCATTTTTCTGCAATTCTTCCACCACTTTTTTTACAAATGCGGGGGATTTATTTGCACTTATTAACAATGTTTCTAGTGCGTTGCAAGTTGATGGTCTGCTAATTTTAGCATTTATTGCAACCGCTATTGCCATATCTTCGTTTGCGGATTCTGCAATATATTGATGACAATTGCCACCGCTACTTGCTATTACTGGCATTGTTGCTTGTGACAAAACTGCCTTTTTTAACGCTTCGCCTCCGCGTGGAATAACAACATCAATATACTTATCTTGCTTCAAAAGTTCTGTTGTGATTGCACGGTCTGCACCCTCAATATTGCAAATTGCATCTTGTGATATGCCATGACTTGCTAATGCCTTTTTAATCAATTCAACTAAAAATGCCACACTATAGCGCGAATCTCTGCTTCCTCTAAGTACAACACCGTTGCCACTTTTAATGCACAATGCACTTGCGTCAATTGCTACATTTGGTCGTGCTTCAAAAATTATACCGATTACTCCCAATGGCGAACGCACCTTTTCAACACGCAAACCATTTGGCCTAACATAACTATCTACAACCTCGCCAACTGGATAGGGTAATTTTATTATATCATCTAAACCGTTAGCCATACCTTTAATTCGGTCGGAATTTAGTGCTAATCTGTCCAAAAATGCAGAGTTTTTGCCGTTTTCTGCAGCTATCTTCAAGTCTTTTGCGTTTTCTGCAATCAATGCACTTGCGCTAGACAATAACAACGCTTTTAGCTCTGTTAAAACTGCGTTTCTATCCGCACCGCCAGCACTCGCACTGCCGTGTACTGCCGATTTACACTTCTTGCATAACTCTTGAATCATTTTAATCCTCGTCCTCTTCTTCTGGTAGAATTGCGTTGTGATATACGTTTTGTACATCGTCATTTGCTTCTAACATATCGATTAACTTTATAACACTGTTTACGTGTGTGGTTGGATCAACTGGATTGTCACATATCATATCAATATTTTGATTTAATACATTAACTTGACTGCGCATTGCATCAGCTACTGCACCCAACTCGTTTGCAACTGTGTATACAACGAAGCAATCCTCTTCTTCTACAATGTCATCTGCGCCAGCTTCTAGTGCAATCATCATTATATCGTCTTCAGTCATATCGCCTTTTTCTATAACAACTACGCCCTTACGATTGAACATAAATGATACGCATCCGCTTGAACCCATTGCGCCACCCATTTTATCAAATGCGTGTCTAACGTCACCCGCTGTTCTGTTCTTGTTGTCTGTTAAACATTCAACAATAACTGCAACACCGCCTGCGCCATATCCTTCATAGGTCATTTCTTCGTAATTTACCGAACTCAACTCTCCACTTGCCTTCTTGATAGAACGTGTGATATTGTCGTTTGGCATATTGTTTTGCTTTGCTTTTGCAATAACATCACGCAATCTGCTGTTGCTTGATGGGTCTGCCCCACCTTGCTTTACTGCAATTGCTAATTCTCTACCAATCTTGGTAAAAACACTGCCTCGCGCTGCATCTGCTTTACCCTTTTTATTTTTAATGTTAGCCCACTTGCTATGTCCTGACATAATTACTCTCCTATTTATATTTTTTGTTGGCGATAACAGCTAGTGCTACGCCCATAGATACCCCTGCATTTAAACTCTCCATTGCACCATACATTGGTATTGACAACACGGTTTGGGATTCCTTTTTAATCTGTTCGGATACCCCTTTAGCCTCATTGCCAACAACAACTGCTATATCACCAGATACGGTATATTCAAATATATTTTCACCCGCCATATCCAATACAACTATAGTATGACTCTGCAATAATTCTAATGCTTCTGTGTGGGTTGCGGATATTATATTGATATTAAATATGCCACCCATTGTACTGCGCACAACTTTAGGATTGCATACATCAACACTATCTATTGTAACAATATCTGTTGCACCCATAGCCACTGCCGTACGGATAATTGTGCCCATATTTCCAGCATCATTTATACTATCTGCAACAACAACAAATCCACCTTTTAGCTTGCTTGATTTTGGCAATGATACAGTTGCTAGTATCCCATTACTTGTAACAGTCTCACTAACGCTGTCAAACACAAAATCTGCTAGAATTATAATCTTGTTAGACCACTTTGTCACCAAACTTGCATACTTTTCTTGCATACTTTCCTTGACAAATAGACCTTGTACATCTACACTTGTTGGCATATCTTTTATTATATTGTATCCCTCAACTAGATATAATCCACTACTTGTTCTGCCCTTTTTTGTAGCTAGGCTGCGTAGCAATTTTACCTTGTCGTTTCGTGTCGATGTGATTATTTCGTTCATACTGCTCCATATGTTATCAATAATGAATTGTGGATTTTATAACTATAAATCCTTCCTTCACCATTAACAATTGCTTCTCACTTGTATTTATAAATCTTTCAAATTATAAATAAGGGCCATCATTCGACAGCCCTATTTTGTGGTTTATTTTAAAGTGCTGCTTTTGCCTTCTCGCATAATGCACTGAATGCAGCTGCATCATTAACTGCCAAATCTGCTAGTACTTTACGGTTTAGGTCTATGCCTTCTACCTTTAGTCCGTGCATCAAACGGCTGTATGACATATCATTCATTCTTGCTGCTGCGTTGATACGTGCAATCCACAATTTACGGAAATCTCTCTTTTTAAGTCTTCTTCCGATGTAAGCATATTGCATGCTCTTCATAACTGCTTGACGTGCTACTCTGTAAAGTTTGCTCTTTGCGCCCCAGTAACCTTTAGCTCTTTTTAATATTTTTCTGCGTTTTTTTACTGCATTAACTGCTCTTTTTATTCTCATTGTACGTGCCTCCTACTTTGCTTGTCCGCCAATCATTGATTTGATTGTTGCAGCTTGTGTTTCATTAACATATCCGCCTTGGCGTAGCATTCTCTTTCTTTTACTTGACTTTTTGTTAAGAATGTGGTTCTTGTTTTGTTTTGATCTTTTTACTAAACCCTTTGCGGTCAATCTAAAACGCTTTTTAGCTCCGCTATGTGACTTCATTTTTGGCATAGTTTATCTCCTTATTTGTGTTATTTTTTCTGTAATGGCGATAATGCCATTGTTATATTACGGCCTTCTTGCGTTGGCTTCTTATCCATTTGTGCGACATCTTTTATTTTCTCAAAGAATCTATTCATAACCTCAACAGCTAACTCTGGGTGAGCTTGTTGCCTACCCTTCATGCGAATACTAACATTGACCTTGTAGCCAGTTACCATAAACTTTCTAGCTTGTTTTGCCTTAATTTCTACATCGCCTACATCAATAGTTGGTGACAACTTAATCTCTTTGATCTCAGTGCCTTTGTTGTTCTTTCTGTCTTCTTTTTCTTTTTTAATAAAATCGAAGCGATACTTTTTGTAATCCATCAATTTGCATACTACGGGTTTACTTTGTGGTGCAATCATAACTAAGTTAAGATTCCTTTGTTCCGCAATTGCCATAGCATCAACCGTTGGCATTATACCTAGTTGCTCTCCGTCATCATTTACCAATCTGACTTCGCGTTCTCTGATATCATAATCTGTTAACAGTTCTTTAAAAATATTGATGTCCTCCAATAAAAAAAGTGTCTGCAAGTAGCAAACACACCAATCCAAAATACACAATGTAATTTAAATTTAAACCCTACTGCTTAATTGCATCTGGTGAGATGTTATCTACTTGACTTTAATATTCTACCACTAATAGAAACTAGTTGTCAACTAATTTAATGCAACAAATTAAAAAAAGTAATTTATTTATACATAATTGTAACATAGTAATAGTAGATTATACTAAATAGACTACACTAACCAAATAGGGATAATTAAATTTTCTTTATCAAAAGCCGACAATGTTTCTTTTAAGCAAATAACAGCGCCCGTACCTACAGGGATTGTTGCCTTTTTTAAAATATTAAAAGCCGTTATTTGTGATTTTGTAGGATTGCTAGACTTTTTAATTTCTAGTGGAAAAACAACGCCATCACTTTCCAAACATAAATCTATTTCTTTGCTGTCTTTGTCACGATAATGATGAAGCAGACACTCTTTGCCCAAATTCATATAGCTTTTTCTAATTTCTGCTACAACATAATTCTCAAGAATAGCGCCATTGATAGAACCATTTAATAGTATTTCTGGGGTAGAATATTTAGTTAAATAAGCAACTAGTCCTGTATCAAAAAAATAAACCTTGGGCGTTTTTATGGTTCGCTTAAGCAGATTGTTAGAATAAGGATTTAGATAGAATATAATATCTGATTTTTCCAACAAGCCAAGCCATCGTTTCGCTGTATCATCACTAATATTTACATCCGTTGCAACAGCGTGAACGTTTAATAATTGCCCAACCCTACAAGCTACAGCACGCACAAAGTCGCTAAAAACAACGCTATCAAAGCTACTTATAAGTTCACGTATATCCCTTGAAATATATGTTTGCAAATAGCTAGAGTAAAAAATATCCCTATTTGTAAATTTTCCTCCCGCATAGCTTGGCATAGAACCATTCCAAATTCTATTGTAAATTTGCAAGGCTGTTGCTGGAGTTGCAGCATCTTTCCTTTTGTTTAATTCCACTAAAGATACGCTGAACGGTGAGGCTTTACCCTTGCCATACAATTCATGTTGCGAAAGCGATGATAAATGCAAAATGGCAACCCTCCCCGCCAAACTTTCTTCAGCAAGTTGCATAAGACCAAAGGCTTGCGACCCTGTAAGCCAATAACTTCCCGCAGCAGCACCATTGTCTATATCTATTTTAATATATGAGAAAAGTTCTGGTGCATATTGCACTTCATCAATCATTATTGGTGCAGGATGCAAAGATAAAAACATCTCAGGATCATTTTTAGCAAGTGCTCTGTCTTCCAAATTATCTAACGTTACATAGTTTCTATCACTTTCAGCAATATGTTTTAACATTGTTGTCTTGCCAACCTGTCTAGGCCCACAAACCAAAATTGCAGAATACTCTTTAGATAATGACAATACCAACTCTTCCATATCGCGTTTTATATAACTCATGACTCACTCCTTTCGGCTAAAATAAGATTCAATCGTATTATAGCCGAAAATAAGAAAAATGTCAAGAGCAAAATCAAATTTTAAATTGATTTGTTGTTGAAAATTGGATTTAATTACAAGAAAAGAAGTCTACAAACCAAGTTCGTAGACTTCTTTTCTGGTGCCGTTAGCCGGGGTCGAACCGGCACGATAGTAATAATCGAGGGATTTTAAGTCCCTTGCGTCTGCCTGTTCCGCCATAACGGCAATTATTGGAGGCACCATCCAGATTTGAACTGGAGAATGAAGCTTTTGCAGAGCTTTGCCTTACCACTTGGCCATGGTGCCTTATCCTTAAGCTGACGATAAATATATTAACACAAAAGTTTATATTTGTCTATCAATTTGAAACAAATTATAAAATATTTTTTGAAGCAATGTTTTCAGACACTGTAACTGCGTTAAAACCGTTATTATTATAGTAATCTAATATACTAGGCAACGCTTCAAGGGTGTGAGCGGTTGGGTGCATTAGTATTAGGTCTCCGTTCATAAGGTCGGTGGTTGCCCTTGTGTACACCAAACTGCTATCTTCATCGCGCCAATCGATTGTATCTTTACTCCACATAATAACAGTGTAGTCGAGGTCTTCACAAACATCAAACATAGTATCGCCATATGCCCCAGAAGGTGGCGCAAACAAGCTAGACGCACTGCCGCAAACGGTGGTGATTATTTTTTCTGTTACAAGGATTTCATCTTGGTTTTCAGTATAGTTCAGCGTGCTGTGATCAAGATGATTGTATCCGTGATTGCCAATTTCGTGCCCTCTTTCAGATATCATATATAGTATTTCTGAGTTTTCTGCCGCCCACGAACCACCAACAAAAAAGGTTGTTGTAACATTGTATTCATCTAATATATCCAACATTGGTTCAATATATTCAGTGCCCCAGTACACATTTATCATAAGTGAAACATTTGCAACGCTTGTGTCCCCGCGATATATTGCCTTGCCTTGACTACTAACTGCAATGTCTCCCGTACCCACCAAACTAACGGCAAGCACTGCAAGAATAACCGCAACAATAACCATATTAGATACAATATTTACAACAAATGTTTCCCTTTTAATAGCCATACTCATATATATGCGCTATGCTGCAAAAATAACACAATTTGAGGTAAATCTTTTGTGATTAATGTGTGTCAATAGTGTGCAAAAGGCGAAAATTCTACTTTTTTTAAAGAATATTGTATTAATTGTTTACAAGCGTGTTATATTATGGTATAATAAATTAATTAATGAAACTGAGAGGTGTTTTTACAAAACAAAAATGGACGAAGCTTTTTATACCACACTTATTGTAGTATTAGTGCTCTTATCTGGTTTTTTCTCTGCGTCAGAAACAGCATTTACCTGTCTGAACAAGATTAGACTAAAAAACATGGCAACAAACGGCGACAAAAAAGCCCAACTTGCTGTCAAACTAAGTACGGATTTCGATAAATTGATATCCACACTATTGATTGGGAACAACATTGTTAACATAGCAGCAGCAACGCTCGCAACGATGTTATTTACAAAATTATTGAGTAGCGACACAGCTGGCGCAACCGTTTCAACAATAGTAATCACCATAGTAGTATTGATTTTTGGTGAAATCGCCCCTAAAACAATTGCAAAGCAAATGCCAGAAGAATTGGCAAAATCTGTTTCACCAGTAATAAATGTATTGGCAATAATTTTCGCACCTATATCCAAAATTTTGGGATATTGGCAAAAGCTAGTAATAAAAGTATTCAAGCCTAAAAATGACGCCACTATTACCGACGAAGAGATTAAAACGCTCGTTGATGAGGCTGAAATTGAAGGTGGACTTGATGAATATGAAGGTGAGCTTATCCGTTCAGCGTTAGAGTTTGATGACCTAACAGTTGCAGATATACTAACCCCTCGAGTTGATGTTGAGGCAACCAGCCAAAACTCCCGACTAGATAAGGCATTGCAGATATTCCGCGAAACTGGCTATTCCCGAATTCCAGTATATTCAGAAAGTATCGATAACATTGTTGGTATTGTAAATGAGAAGGATTGTTACAAAGCTTTCATTGACAAAAACCGCAATTTAAGAGATATAATATCTAATGATATAATATTCACCGCACCAAACACAAAGATATCAGTACTTTTGCGCAAGCTCCAAAAACACAAGTCACATATGTCAATTGTAGTTGACGAATATGGCGGAACTATGGGTATTGTTACAATGGAAGATATTTTAGAAGAGCTTGTTGGTGACATTTGGGATGAGCACGATGAAATAATCGAGAACTTCACAAAGATAGATGAAACCACCTACAAGGTGCAAGGCGACGCGGAACTTGAAGAGTTT
The DNA here is from genome assembly GCA_044426075.1 of Bacillota bacterium. Taxonomy (GTDB): domain Bacteria; phylum Bacillota; class Clostridia; order Christensenellales; family DTU072; genus JAWXUT01. The sequence goes on along the minus strand of JAWXUT010000027.1, from coordinate 990 downwards.
TTTGAATATTTTGATGCCAACAAGGCAAACATTGAGTATGAACCCGTTACATTGAGCGGATTTGTAATACACTTACTAGGCGCCCTAGCAAACGTTGGTGATGTAGTATCCTACGAAAACCTAGAGTTAACTGTAGATAAAGTAGAAAATCACACCGTGTCAGAACTAACCGTTAAGGTGATAATATCACTTAAAAACGAAGAACAAGACGACTAAAAAAATTAAATTTTATAAAAAAAGACTGTGAATAAATGCAGTCTTTTTTTTATACCACTATAGAGTATATATTTAAAATTGAAGAATGAAAATTGAAAAATTGAGGATATACTTATATAAAACGCCGTTGTTTGTATGACGCATACACTATATTATCGTATGGAGTCTGAAGTGTACCCCATTTAGAGGACATATTTAAAAATGAAAAATTCTATTGCTATTTTCTGAGCTTTCAAAAAAATATAATACAAAAACTGCAAAAACTTGTTTTTGTTGTAACCCTTTACGCGGATATATTTTGCGATACAATAAATATGCGAAGGGACGCACTCTACTTCTTCTATTGCCACTTCCTTCGCTGAACCAAAGCAATTGCAAAATATATGCGGGTCAAGGGCAGTTTTAACCTATTAAAAAAAATATATATTTCAATCCTTATCTCAAGTTTATACTTACTCTTATACTTTATCCCTCTTAGACAAGAGGGGACAGTCATTTTATATTTATGACTAGCCAATGTGGGAGTTGAGGAGTTTTGGGGTCAAGCCGCCCTCGGAAAAAGAGGCTTGTTCGTTTTCTTTTGCATACTTTTCCTTGCCGAATTGCAAAGAAAAGTTTGTATGCTTTATTATCATTTTCTCACAAAAACATCAAAAATAGTTGACATTTGACACGATATGTGTTAAAATAGTAGAGGTGAAGAGTCGGCCGCAAAACATATCCCCTTGCGGGGTTGTTGTACACATTTGGGGATGTATATTCAAAAGACATTTT
>JAWXUT010000026.1:0-18670 GCA_044426075.1 Bacillota bacterium | reverse complement strand
GTGGAATTTACTTTTTCATTTGACCTTAAACTTTAAAACGGTCGTTAATAGAAGTCATCTTTTGTGGCTTGCGCATCTTACACAACAAACTCCAACTTAACAACAATCCCAATCCGCCAATTACCGCAACAACAACTGTTGCAAGTGGCACAACTGAAAATGACATATATTTGTTAATTATAGTTGCAACTGTGGGCAGAATTTGCGCGATTCCAATACCCGCAACCATACCAAGCGTGCCACCGCTAAGTGCTACAATGCTCGCTTCACCTATAGAAAATTGCTTGTAGTTTTTGTTATCCATACCGCACAATGAATACAACATAAACTCTTGTTTTCTGTCTATCATTGTAACTATAATTATATTCAATAATCCCAACATACAAATCGCATACATAGCATATTGTAGCATTGTGAGCAGTGCTGCAACGCCACTATATAAATCTGAACCACTATTGCTCCACGCATCAACTGTTAACACATAGGTGTTGTTTAAATTTAATGCGGCTATCCAGTCTCTTACGTCTGAAAATTCTTCATTGCCACTGCCGTCAATCAAAATGACCGAACTTGTAGCATAGTCACTTACAGTATCATATCTAGTAAATATAACTCTGTCGTTTTCAGTAGTAGTGGTATCTTCACCAATTACTGTGAATACAACTGTTTCTCCCTCATAATCCGACAAATTTACATACAATTCTATAGTATCGCCTACTTTACAATTGAGGCGCAGCATCATATCTGTTGATAATATTGCGGGATTTGTTTCTGACAGCCAAAGATCATATACATCTTCAGTTAAATCTGTACACATAAGCACCGTGTTGTATGAACTTGCACCAAAAACTCTAAAAGTTGTTGTGTCATCTTCGGTTTCTGTAAATGATATCTCTGTGTAATAACCCGCACCTGTTATGTCACTTTGCGTGGTTGTTAATGTGAGCATTGCAATATCTAAAGTGGATTTTACATATGTATCCCCCACCAATGCAATATAATCCGCCTCATATCTGCTACTTGAAGACGTTATTGCCACTTTAACCAAATCTACAACTTCAACAACTACAAATGAAAAAGCTACAACTATCGCAAGCAACACCGTTATGGTGTGGATTGCCTTACTTCTTAATGCCGTAACGCTTGCAAGCGCCTTTGCCCCGTTTTTGTTGATTTTTGCCCATACTTTCGCCCAGAATTTTAACACATACTTACCGCAAAAAGCCACTATTGCACACGCACTTAACACCATTACTGCGGATAGAATATATGCAAAAATGCCACTTACAAAATTTATTGTTATGCCGGCAATTAGTGCAACACAAACTGAAACAATCGCAAGTATTGGCTTGCCTTTTCCGACTTCAGCTTTACTTTCATTTGACAATGATTCTCTAATTGTTTTTTTAGAAGCTTGAGTTATGGGTACCAAAGTTGCACAAACGGTTACCACAATTGCGATAATTATTGATAATGCATACTGCCACCAAGCATAAGAAAATAGTCCAACTGTATATGGCAACAGCACCATAATGCCCACTGCAAGCATAAGCCTACATAGCACCACGCCAAGCACTGAACCCACAATTGCATATAGCAAAACCTCCAGTATCATAATGCCCGCAACTTGTTTTGGAGTTGCACCCGCCGCCTTAAAAATTATCATCTCCGACATTCTGTTTCTGGCAATTATCAAATATGAAGTTAGCAATATTAGCATCATTGCAATAACTATAAACACAATAGCAACTGAAAGAAGCAATGTGTTTTGAGATACAATTTCTAACACGCGCGACTCATTATTGCCTTCTGCCACCTCAATTGCCGGCAAGTATTCTGCAAACATTTCTTCATATTTTTCATAATACTCGCTATCAGTAAATGTTATATAAACGGCATTAACTTGTTGATAATTAGTAACTGCGCTAAAGTCAACCAAAATGTTTATATTAACAGATGAAGAAAAAATCCCCTCATCTTCTGCAATATACATTACAAACAGTGTGCTATAAATGTCATATTCGGCAAGATACACTTGTGCTGTATCGCCAACCGAAAGGTCATTATTTTCTGCGAACGTTTCGCCAATTATCATAGGATAATACTCGTTAGTTACGTCGGCGCCATAAGGATTATCGCTATCTCCTTCATACATATCAATATAATTTAGCTCGTGTACGCTTAAATATTCTTCTAAATCGGTGGCCTCAACAAGCACTGTTATGCTCGCCTCTTCTGTAGTCATAATGGTTGGAAGCTTCAAAAAGTACTCCACACTTGCAATTTCTTCGGGATACTCAGATAATATTGCTTCAACCCTAGCCTTACTAAAAGTTTCGCTAGTACCATTATTTTCACCCAAAAGCATATCCGCGCCTTGTGCAACACGGTCATATTCTGTGATATTTATGTTGTAGAATACATCAGACATAGAAAAACCTGCAAAAATCATAACCGTAGCTAGCGCTATAGTTGTAATGATAATGGCAACTTGAACTTTGTGCTGAGTGGCACTTCTAAATGTATGCTTTAGTATGATATTCATTGATTACTCTGCCACCTCTTCAATAGGTGATTCCTCATTGAAATCGTCTGTAATTTCTGCAGTAACTTCGCTGATATCTTCGTTTGCAATTGCGTCTTCTGATTGCACACTTTCAATTTTTCCGTCAACTATGGTTATTATTTTGTTGCCGAACAATGCATTGTGGTCGCTATGCGTAACTTGCACTATAGTTGTGCCCTTTTCTTTATTAATCTTTTTAAGTAACTGCATAATTTCATTACTATTTTTGCTGTCAAGATTACCGGTTGGTTCGTCTAAAAGTATAACTTCTGGGTCGCAGATCATTCCCCTAGCTATGGCTACACGCTGTTGTTCACCACCGCTTAGCTTTGCTGGCAACTTGTTTTTATGCTCTGTAATGCCCAAATATTCCATTAATTCTAAAGCTTTTTCTTCATAATCCTTAACCTTATTGCTGCCCAAAACTATTGGCAACATTATGTTTTCATATACGGTTAAAAGCGGAGCTAAATTGAAAAATTGAAACACAAACCCCAACTTTGTTTTTCTTAAAGTTGCAAGCTGACTCTCGTTCATAGCAGTTAACTCTTCTCCGTCAAACATTACACTGCCAGAGGTTGGGCGGTCGATTCCACCCATTATAGTCAGTAGTGTAGATTTGCCAGAACCCGATTCACCTACTATACTTACAAAATCACCCGCGTTTATGTCAAGTGACACTTTGTTTAGTATAAATACATTGTTTATAAAGCTTTTGCTGACTTCTTTAACTTCTATTATTGCCATTTTATATCTCCTCGCTAAACAAACTCATTATTGTGCTGTATGCAAATATCAAACTCAATTTGTTTGCGCCCTCTACAGCCACATCCATTTCTGTGGAAATTTGATTAATTAAGTACTGAATCTCTTGCAAATATTCCTCTTCTTTCGCGATAACATCTTCTAACTCTTCTATATCTGCACACATCTCATACAACTTTTGTAAGTCACTAAAAAGTTCATTTAAAATAGCTGTGTATTGCTCGGTGTATGCTTCCAATTCGCCATCTGGCACAACTTCTGCTTCGCCTAACCCGTCAACGCACTCTAGCCCAGCCAAAACCGCCGCCAATTTTGCTATCAATTCATCTTGTGTAAGACCCGTTTCTACCAACGCATATTCGTGCGCTTCATAGCCGCCTATCAGCGCCATTATCATGACATATGTAAATTCTGTTTCGTCTCGAGATGAGGAATAATCTGCTATACTGTCAAACATAGCCGAATCTAAATTGGTCAAAAATTCACCCGCTAACGCCAATACATATGTTGGCAATCCCTCTAAATTCTCTACGATATAATTCATTTGTGCGTAATAACTCTCGCTATCGTCTAATAAAACCGGATCACTTGTGCCAAGCAATGCTTCAATTCTTTCACTGCCAAAATCTGTTAAAATATCGTTGTAACTTGTGCCCATTTCATATAATAATTCACGAATCATTCGGGCTTCTGGGCGCGTAATTGTGTCTCCACTCTGAATTAGCGAGAACATCTCATACATAGTATATGTATCCACAAAAATTGCAGAAAACGCATCAGAACCCAATGCCGTAAGCTCGGTTTGCGCGCTTCCAGTGGTGCTGTTTACCAATACATAATAGGCAACTCTGCCCAACTCTTCAGTTGTCAAAACGGTCTGCTCAACTATTTCTGCAAGCACTATTGGAAGATCAATTTCCGCCATAATAATTGCAAAAATATTTACATCAGCAGACATATTCATACGCTCTTCTAGATATTCTTGCACTTCTTCATCAGTCATTGTGCCATTTTCTAATTGTTCTTCTAAATTATCTATATCTAAATAAGCCATTAGCACGTTGACAATAAAATCGCTTGCATCTTTTGACTCTAAATAATTGCCCAGCGCCACAACTTTATCTGTTGATATGCGCGCTTCTGACAAGCTTGTTAACACTATATTTGCCAAACCATAGTTGCTTGAAAATAGTCCGCTTGAATCAGTCCCTAAATCAAAATCCTCAAAAATTGTGTTGATATATGCCGTGAATTGTTTGCTAAAAGCTGCTTTAACTTCGGGAGTGTATTGGATATCAACTGATAAAATATCTTCAGCCGACATAACCCCTGCAGTAGCTGTGCTTGGCAAATTTTCAATCACCACAATACCACCAATCATTACAACAAGTAATGCGGCAATTATTATTACGGCTATATTGTGTTTTTTGCGGGTCTTTACAACCTTAGATTTTGTACTCATAATAGCATTATACCTTATATGTTTATATTAGTCAACATATTATAGTTGTATGTTTTGTGTTGATTTTGTGAAATGAATATTAAAATTTAGCGATATATGTTTATCTGTAAAAGATTTAAGGAATTTGTTTTTTTAATAGGTTGTTTGTACAATTCTTGTTTTAGGCTATTAAAAACGCTTTTTAGGTAACCCAAACTTACTATTTATCAAACCACTTTTGCAATATTATTTTGTTACAAGGAGTATTAATTACACCCATAGCTCGCAAGCTAATATAATTATCGCTGCTTACAATAAGGTGATCAATTAACTGATATCCAACAAAATCCAATTCTTTAATCAAGTAATGCGTAAATGCAATATCATTACAACTTGGTGCAACATCGCTAAATGGGTGGGAGTGAACTAACACCAAATGCTTACTTTCATTTCTGCACATCATATTGATAACAGCATCTGGATTTACAACAACACTGCTTTGTTCACCTACAGAAAATGGCATACTTTGTGGATTATCTCCGTTGCTATTAAAGCACAACAAATAACTTTTTTCTACGCCTTCAAATCCTACGTGTGCGCTATAAAAACTGACGGCTGCTGCCAAAGAACATATCTCAATGTGCCTATCCTTTCCGGATTTTATTCTATTATATATTGCTCCGCATTCTGCAAAATAATTGGATAAATATGTGCTAAAGTTTTCATCTGTTTTAGAATTTTCAATAGTGCCGCAACAAACATTTTTCAAAAATCCACACGCCTCAATAATGTTGCACGCCAGTGCGGAAACATCTGTATTTTCTGGCACGCGATATTTCACCATAAGTGAAAGCACCTCTATTGCGCTCAACTCGTCGGGCATATTTAGTAGTTTATCTTCAATAGCAATTGCGGATTTTTTGGATTTATTTATCGATTTAGTGTAAAAATTAGATACAACTTCACCTTTAAAATCAGCACTAGCTACACTCCTCAAGCTATATTTAGTGCCTTTATCCATATAAATGTAGTCATAACAGCGTGATTTAAAGCGTTTTAGTTGGTTGTTTAATTGTTGCAAGCGCAACTTCTCATCTTCACTGAGGCTATTATCTTCGCAACGCACGCAAATAACAACTATCGCACTTGGCGATTTTGTTGATTTTAGCTTAGAAACAAAGCTTTCATCTGCCATTATTTCATCAACACTAGCGCCACCGATATTGTACACTAATCCTCTTTTTGCATCGCTTTTTAACAACAAAACAAATGTGCCTTTACGGCTATCGTTTATAACAAACTTTTCAAATTCTGCACTTTTTATGCTCAGTCTTCCTACATTATACAAATTGTTTTTATCTTTATAGCGCGTTGCCAACTTGCGATATGCGTCCATAAATCGCAAAAAATTGCGCAGCACAAATATGTTATTGCTACGCATATCTGCTATTTCTAACAGATCTTTTTCTTCTAAACTTAGTATTTTTTGCAGTGTTTTGTGTTTTTTAATGAGTGAATCAGCAATTCTGTATGCTTCACTTGCGCTAGTTTTTATATCCATCAACAACCAGATTAAAACTTCTTCATCTGACAAACTGCGGCTGTCGTTGTTGGCTAGTTTTTCACGTAAATATAGCTCTTTTATCGCTGAAACTTCTATCATTATACTACTTCAACTCTATCCCCGAAACAGCAACTACGTCTTGCAACCTAAACCGTTTACAAATTACATAGGTATCTTTGCGGCTTGCGTCAAACACTCCATATGAGGTGCTTATTACCATACCCGTTTTGTCTATTGCGAGCCCCGCGTATCCCGTATCGCTATTTGCCATAGTTGTGGAAGCAGTTTGTCCCCGCAAATATGTATGTGCATTTTTAATAAGGAAGTCACCGTGTCCGTCTTCGCCTTTTTTAAGGTCATCATAATCGCCAACCCAAGTTACCCAACCGCGTGAAAAGAAGCCGTCTGCATAATATTCCTCACCCAAAGGCCAATCTATATTGCGACAAGTAATCAATAATTTGCCAGTAATTGGGCAATATTCAGCTTTATGCCTCTCGCCCGTAAGTTCGCGCGACACCCGTTGTGGAACCGACCACGTTAATCCCTCATCCTTTGAGAATGATACGTGGGAACATATGGTTTTTGAGTTTGTTCTAACTAAAATTGCAAGCTCATCACCCTTTGGAGAACGCACAACTTCGGGTTCGCAAAAGTTGTATGCAAACTCTCTGTCTCTGTAATTCATATCAAAAAGCCTAGTTGGATAGGTCCAGTGCATATCGCCGCTCTTTAAAAATGTTAAATATGTCTTGTAAACATTAAATTTATGGTCATGGAATATTCCCATCCATTTATCTATAAATTCGCCATCCTCTTTTAAATGAGTTAGGCTTGCCATTGCTACAACAGCTGAAAATGTGCCTGCTGGCGCATAATAACCCCTTCTGCCAGAATGTGGTCCAAAGAAATTTTCGTGTGCCTCCCACTCCATTCCGTTGCAACTGCCGTTTTCTTTTGTGGTGGAAACTGCAGCGTCAAATCCTTGAGCCTCTTTTTTATTTCCGCGCCACATAGGTCTACCAGAAATTATTATCAACTTTTGGTCGCCATTTACAAAATTTAACTTGTAAATTGTGGGCGTCTCTTTGGTTTCTTTAAATGTACGTGGCAAGTTTGGCACAAGTTCTGGCCAAGTTTTGCCGTTATCGTGACTAATTTTTATGCGTGTTGCGCCTCTTCCGTGTCCTTCTGGATAGCACGTTAACAAGTTGCCGTTGTCAAGCAAAACCGTGTCAGGATGCCCTAAATAATTTGTAATTTTGCCAGCCACAACCGCCTTCACCGTGTTGTCATCAACAACATGTTGGTTGTACAAATAAAAATATTTTTCGTTACAGCCGTCGGGAATCGTTGTTAAATCCACAACCTTTGCTTCATAATAAGCTTGCCCGCTAATATCCCTTTTCTTTTTAGACATATTCTGTTCTCCTATAATCTCCGTATATTTCTACACTTTAAACTGCCTTGTTTTGCCTTATTCCCCTATAACAAAATCATATAAACAGAGTATGTAAATATTCTACTATATTATAAAGCTTTTGTCAATTGCAAATTATATTATTATCAGCTCAATCGGAATAATAATAAAAAATCCACATATAATTTAACATTAAAATATATCGGAGGCGATTATGGATTACAACATATATACAGACATTGCGGTTAGAACCGGCGGTGACATATACATTGGAGTGGTTGGCCCAGTTAGAACGGGCAAATCAACATTTATTAAGCGTTTTATGGAAACACTTGTGCTTGATAAAATAGAAGACGCAAACAAACGAGCGCGCGCAATTGACGAGCTCCCTCAGTCAGCAGACGGCAAAACTATTATGACAACAGAACCAAAGTTTGTGCCAAATGAAGCGGTTAGGCTGCAAATGGGAACAACAGCTGCAAACGTGCGTTTAATAGATTGTGTGGGATATATTGTAGCAGAAGCAATGGGTCACACCGAAAATGACAAGCCACGCCTAGTAAAAACACCTTGGTCAGATAGCGAAATGCCCTTTCAGCAGTCAGCAGAACTTGGCACGGATAAAGTAATAACAGAGCACTCCACAATAGGCATCGTTATGACAACCGACGGCAGTGTAACCGAACTCCCAAGAAGCAGCTATGTTGATGCGGAAGCGCGCATTGTTGAAAAAATGAAGGCAATTGGCAAACCATTTGTAATAGTACTAAACAGTGCAAAACCCAATGCAAAATTAGCAAAAGAATTAGCGTTAAGCCTATCAGAAAAATATGAAACACCAGTTATTGCAGTAAATGTTAACGAGTGCAGTGCGGAAGATTTTGGTGCCATTTTAAACAGCGTATTAATGGAATTTCCAATAACATCAATTGATATAAACATCCCTAAATGGATGCGTGCATTACCTAAAAACCACGAAATAATATCAACAATTATAAAAAATCTAACAAGCGACACCGGCGCACTTTGCAAAATGAGCGACTACGAAAAATTGTATGCTGTGCTAGACGAATGCGACGCATTAATGCCCGACCCAGATGTTTATGTAGACAGCGCAACGGGCAAAATAACGCTCAGCTATCTTGCAAAAGAAGGCATATTCTACGATATATTAAGCGAGCAATGCGGTGAAGATATTAAAGATGACTACAAACTGATGAGCTATGTTGTAAAGGCAACCCACGCCTACAAAGAATATTCAAAATACGCAACTGCAATATCAGAAGCCACCGAAAATGGCTATGGCATAGTGTTGCCAACATTCAATGATATGCAACTTCAAGAACCCGAACTAACCAAAAAAGGTAGCCAATATGGCATAAAGATAAAAGCAACCGCACCAAGCTTGCATCTAATGCGCGTTGATGTAGAAACCGAAGTAAGCCCCGCAATAGGCAACGAACAACAGTGCCGTGACCTAGAAAAAGAGCTATTGTCACAATATGAAACCGACCGCCAAGCTATATGGGAGACCAATATGTTTGGTAGATCAATTAGCACAATAGTTGCAGAAGATATAAATGCAAAAGTATTAAATATGCCGGCCGACACCCAAAAGAAACTCACAAAAACAGTCACCCGCATAGTTAACGAAAGCCGTGGCGGAGTGCTCTGCATACTAATTTAAACCTATTAAAAAAAGGCTGTAAGAGTTTTTCCTTACAGCCTTTTTTGATTATTTGATTGTCTCGCGTTTGATTATTTGATTGTCTCGCGAATGTCATCAATTTTTTCATTAATGTCATTTATTATATCAATTTTTTTAGCAAGACTTTCAATGGTTTGTTGATATTTTGTTTCGCGGATTTTGCTATCTTTAAGTTGAACATAAAACAATACGATAAACATCATTGCCCATAGTCCGTTTTGCATAGCTGTTTCCCATACATCACTCCACATTTACTCCTCCAATTCACCCTTAGGTTTTTTGATTTTCTTTGGATAAAGTTCGTCTTTTATTGACTTTGCTAATGCAACAGCACATTCATTACAAATGTAAAGTTGGTGGCTTCGCGGTGTGCCGTCTTTAATTATTGTGTAGTCTGCCATATTTTTGCAAAGCCCTATATCGCACCTTATCTTTACTTTAATTTTCTCAAGTCGCATTGTTTAACTCCTGTATCAATTGATAATATAATTCCTCACCCATATACATTTTTAACGAATATGAATTTGCTGTTGCAAGTTGAATTGCTTGGCTTGTTGTCATATCTGTTGTGTAGTAATCTAGTACCTTTTCATATACCGAATTTCTGTAAGATATGTCTTGCGGCGCAATGCTTTCACCTAGTGCGATACTTGCCGCAGCCTTTTCTGACAACTCACTGTTTGCCGTTGTTCGTGCCTCTTCAAGCGCTGCAATTTCTGCGGTTCTTGCCGTTGTATATGCCGCCTCTTGCTCATCTACATAGGTGTTGTAGTCGCGAATTTCTTGCAACCTATCGCTCTCTTCCGCCTTTATAGTAGATAACGAAGATTGCAGATTTGCCGCATATGTGAGGTCATATGACGCTATAGCTAAACTGTATGCCGTTTCGGTTTTAGTTATTTCTGACTGCAAATTTTTCAGTTTTGCATCATACTCATTATCTATCTTTTGATATTCCAAATTGCCGTATTCAGTAACCGAATCTTGCATATTTGTTGCTATACTTGAATTAGTAATGCCGTTGTTTATCGCGGTGTTTTGTGCCGCTTGATACATACTTTCTAGCTCTGCATTCAGCTCAGCCTCTGTTGTTGCTTTAGTCGCTTCAACATATTCAATATCGTTGTTTATGTCAGTAATATCGCTGTTGTAGTCTGCAGTCATTGTATTTATATCGGCTTCTTTTTGCGCGTCGGCTTGCTCTGTAGCTTCTGCCACCATTGCCGTTTCTGGCGTGGTAATATATGACTCTTTTGTAAGACCTAGCGAAGTTGGTATTATCGAATCATAGTCGGGTGCATCTGTTGCTTGTGTCGTCCAATAATTTGCTTCCATTTCTTCCAACTCTTCAGCAAGTGTTTTGTTGGCTGCATATTGTTCGGTTGTTGCGTTTAAGTCAGGTGCTAGTGCTGATGAATCGCTGTAGGTTTCTGCCACTGTTGCAACTGTTTTTGCAGCGTTTGTGTCTTCCATTAGCCATTTTTTAAAACTGTCCCAAGACATCTATCCTTTTACCTCCTCCAGTATCTCATCTATTTTTGTTGAAAGTATTGCAATGCGCGCTGTTAGTTCATTTAATATACTTAATATCTTGTCAATTTGCATAATAACTCCTTATTACATCACACTCAAATTTAAAGTTTGATATATACATTTTTTCTGTTTCTGTGGACAATTTGACCGACATTGTATATCCAACCATAACCATTGGTACACATTGTGGTTTTGTGCTTCCATTTATATGAATTACTTTGGTGGTATCGTCCATTTTTATTGTTACATCAACCCCATACAAGGTTGTTATATATAACCTTCTAACCACTTTGTACCTATCTATATAGTCCATATGACTTGTTGGCCCTTGCCACACTATTGGCATATCTCTATCGAAAAACTTGCCGCTTGTGTCAAGCATTCCATAATTCCCACACGACTCGTCGTTTGCAAATGTCAACATAACCACATTCAAATTGTTGCCCGCAAGTTGGGCAAAACTTAGCACATCTATGCCGCGCGTTATGCTGTAGTCACCAGTTGACATATCTATTGCAATTAGTGCGTTGTTTGTCATACTGCCGTACGCTTCATCTAACACTCCCCAATCATCTTGCGGCGCAATTTTGCAAGATAAATAGTAACGATTTTTATAATATCCGCCCACCGCATTGTCAGCGTTTTCAATAAGCGCTGTTAATGTTGACTGCACTTCAGTTACGGTGTATCCATCAAATGTATATAGCCTTTTATCTGCCATAAACATCATTGTGTCGCCCGCAATGCATATGCTTTTGGGTTGAATATTACAGTCGGTTTCATATATCTTTGTTATGCTATAATCTGAGGGATCAGCATACGCTGTAAGACGATGAATTGCAAACTCTCTAAACACATAAATACTGCCTTGAAATGATACAAGGCGTTGTATCTCTCCGCCCTCATCCATTAGACTTATGTATCCCGCATTGCCAGTTGTGGTATCCCAATCAAAGGGATTTAGTGCATTGCTGAATCGTATTGTATTGGTATCAATTGCATCTACCCCAAACAGTCTTTCATAGTGCAAACAAGCCGTGCTGAGCTTAGGTGAATCAGCATATGTTATAAGTGAACTACCCGTCCATTTATACACACCTTTTGTAGTAACCAATATCAAAATATCGTTGCTATCCATATAGTAGTTTAGCATCATTCCACTTTCTTCCACCTGCCTTATGCCGGGGATTTCAGTAAACGTATCGTCGCCCAAACTACACTCATAAAAAGCGCCGTCACTAAGTAAGGTTACAATGCGATAATCTTCCACATCGTTGTCATAGTCATACTTTCTAAATAGTGTTGTTGAAATTGATTTTTCGCCCGCAACCCCCACATTTGGAATGGCACACACGGTGCCATTCTCATCTGTATAGGTTGGGCTTGAAATTCCACTAGCTTGCATAAGCGTACCACCCACAAATTCAACATTGTGCGCATAAGTGGCGGTGTTTAAACTAAGCGCCCGCTCATCATTATATGCGTCAATCCCGTTAAATCTTGTAGCGCTATAAGTAACACTTGATACGCTAGGGGTAGTATCGCTTCTTTTATAATATGAAATACCCATACCCCTCCTTAACCCAAAAACTTGCGCTGAGGCAAATTGCCACATTTTAGCCCAATATTTAAGTTGCTGATTGCGTTGTCGTAGCGCGTTTTGTAAAACAGAGCTTCGTCAATAAGTCCCAATCTATAGTAGTATTCTGAAGCAACGCCAAGCGCCAATGTATAGGCTGTAAATTTAGGTGGCAGCACAACTTCGTCGCCCGATTCCAACTCATCAGTAAAGTAAATGTAAGTGACCTCCGCGCTATCGCAGTTTTTGCACTCTATGTATAGCGGATATGTGGTGAAGTCTAATTTATGCCCCCTTGATCGTACCCCAAGCACTTCTCTAACGGGAAAGCTGAGTGTATCATAATACAATCTGTTGTCTTCAAAAGCTACTTCTTCTTTGGTTTTTAGGTGAACATACTGCATAGTGAGTTCAAGATAAATCATATTAGTAGCAGAAATCAATTTTTTTTGAATGGCACTTCCCTCCGCAATATCAGTTTCATCTATGCCTACTATCTGTGCCACTCTGTCTATAATGTCATTAATTGTCATTTTTACCTCCCTTTGGCATACAGTTAAATTAGCTTAGTGATAAACCAGTAAGTCTGCCTTGACCCTTAGGTTTAGTGCAAACAAGGTTAGCGTATTTAACTAGAGTACCGGTATAAGTTGGTGTTTTTTCCAACTGCATAAGCACTTTGCCATTATCGCCTTCAATCCATTGCCAATCACATAATTGCATAAGTTTGAAGTCATTTGTGTTTACAAAATAGATATCATCTGTCAAACAGAATTTATCTGTTACAACTGGAATGCCATTGTAGCTTAGTGCCTTGAAACCACCGTCTAGGTTCATATAGTCAATATTTCTGCGAGTAGATTGCAAATATGAAAGATATTCTCTACGGGTAGCATAACCCATAAGAATCATATCAGTATCGTTTCCGCTACGCTCTTCAATTAAATCGAGTGTTTCTTGCATGGCATCTGTAGTGAAGCTATCGCCATCCACATCATTTGACCAAGGCAAAATATATGAATACACTGTACGGCTGTTCTCATAAAAATATGTTTGTGAGTTGTCATACAAGTATGGAATACCATTTATTTCTGCATTGTAAGACTGTTGAAGTGTTATCAATGAACCCTCTTCAACGTCAGAAATATCAGGAATATTAGGTGTAATTGCAAACTCGTTTATGTCTCTATAAACACCAGTAATTCTGTGTCCAGATGTGATAATTGTGCCTGAGCTAGAAAGAATATCAATAATCATACCTTCCATAACGTGTCTTGTGTCGTCAACTTTAATAGTAGAAGAAGGTATTGCAAGCTCAACATTTTCTCCAGATTTACATAATACACCTGTTCCGCTTTGCCACAACATTCTGCCAAAGTTGAACTTTGCAGCGTCTAGCAAGCCTTCCATTTCTGCGTTAAGTAGATTTACAAGCGAAGTTGCTGAATCTCTACTTGCCCTAAGTGCTTTATCGCTAATTTCAATTGTGCCGTAGATGTTTTTTAAATCTGAAACAAGTTTCAAGTAGTTGTTTGAACCGCTTGTTGGCAATGCGCCAGTTTCAGTTGCACTACCCATACCACCATTGATGCCGTGTTTGCAGATAGCTACTGCTTGTTTGCCAGAAACTTCTTCACTTCCTTTTTTAATTGCTGCATAAAATGGATTTGTTTTATTGTTCATTTGCTCGGTTACCGCATCTAAATAGAACGTTTTTAATACCTTATCTGCTTCTGTTAATGTTACCATATTTACTCCTTTTTTTTATCATTTTTTCCCTATCATTTGTATAGCTAAGCTGCCCGCTTCACTTATACTGCGTGGGATAATGGGCTTCACTAGGGGTGTTTCACCCACCGATTTTGCAATTAATGGCACGGATTCACGCTGAACCTCTATCAACTGGTTAATATTATTTGCATCTGCGCTGCCAGTTTTTTTAGATGTTGCGCTTTTTTTTACACCATTCATCTGCCTTGAAGCTAGAGTGTGTAGCAAGGCTGTCTCTAAACAGTTTTCTTGCTTGATAATATCCCTATGCTCCTTTAAATAATCCATAAGCTCTGTACTCATTTCTTTTGCTATTGGATATTTTGATGCCAATTCATTTACGCGCTGTTCCCACTTGCCAGCCTCGCTTTGTTTATTGACAGCTGTTTCCAACTCCTTGATTCTTTGGCTGCGTCTTGTAAATTCTGCCTCCAATGAATTGTAAGCTGATATTAATTGCTCCTTAGATTTGAATTTTCCAAACGAGTCTTCAACTCCAGTTGTCGCTGTTTCAGTAGCCTCTGCTACTAATTCTGCGGTTTTTGTTTCCGTTTGCTCATTTATACTTTCAACTAAGTCGTTAATAACATTTTGTTCCATATTTATCTCCTATTTTCTACTTTATATTGTTTCTGTGGTGGCTGATGTAATTGCATCCGCCTCTATGGTTATTCTTTTCATAATTTTATGATCTCTTATGTGTTGCGTTAGCGCAGATTTTGTCTTTTTACTCATCTCTTTGCCATTGCTTACTATATATCTGCCGTGTTCTTCAATATGAATATCGTGATCGTCAACCTCCTCAACCTCAATTTTAATCGATTGAAGTATATCTTGGTTTTCAACCATTGCTTTTTTGATATGCAATTCCTCAAGGCATCTGGCACTTTCCCAGTTTCCAAAGCCAAGCATCTCAAGAACTTTCGCCTTGCTTCTGCTATTTAACTTGCCGTCTTCATCACCAAGCAAGCCATATTGCAATAACTCAATTACCATTTGTTTTCTTACTGCAGGTGTTTCAACCATTTCGCTATCGGCTTCCATAATTATGTCATCACTGTTAAGTTCACTTCCCAAAAATGCCATTGTTTCAAGTTCACCATTATCATCACTGATACTCACAATACGTTCTGTGTGTGCAAACTGCCTATATAATCGCAAAATATGATGCGAAATCTCTCTTATTGCCCTTCGCATACTCTCTGTTGTTATTGTCATTCGGCTGTAATCTTGTTCAAGTAACAATGACAACGCATATCCACTTACCGTGGTGCCAGAATAGTCTGTTGTGTCAGACCAAACGCTAGATATGCCAGATATCGAAGTGAATTCAGACAGCAATCTATCCTCTTCATCACGCAATTCACTAGGCACCGAACCCGCACTCATAATAGACGGCGCAGAGCTACCTTGCCTATATGTAATTATTTTACCCGGCGATAAGCCCTCATCTTGCAACGACTCCACATCCACAGATCCGTCTTCAACCGCAATAATTCCACAAGCAAGACGATTTATAAACTCGTGTTTGCGATTTTTTACTGCATTATACGCCCTCTGTATTGGGATAAGCCTTTCTATAATGCTTATGCCATAAAAACTGCAAGGCTGTGTTAGCGCAACTTGTCTAACAAATGGGAATCCGCGTTTGCCACCACGCATATTTTTGTATGGCAACTTGCCGTCGAACAACAGACAATCGCCCGCAATAATCACAAGCCTACCGTCGGGATTATCTTTACTTGGCGCCTCATATCTTTCAATTACAATTTCGTGCTCAACTTTTTGTTCGCTAAAAACTTTGTAGTTTTTGCCAACATAACCCAGCCCGCCACAGCCATTTGTAATATCCATATTCATAACAGATATGTCTTTGCCCTCTACTTTTACACCCCATATTTCTTCAATTGTCTTTACGGGATAAGCTCTTGCGTGAATAATGCTTGTGCAGTTATCTATATCACTTGCTTGCAAAGAATCTGGATATATCTCATAAGGTGGACAAACACTGATTGCAATATCACCCTCATTATAGGTAGTTTTAGTATCTTGCGCTACCATATTACCCTTTTTTGTATCCCACATAACTTTGTAAAAACTTGTGCCAGTTATCTCTGACCAATAGTTTGCATTGCCACTTAGCGCAATATAGTCGTTGTCATTTGTAGCTGTGTCAATTAGCTTTGTGCTTAGCTTTGCAACATTTATATCGTTGTCAGATGAGCTTGCTGGTCGCACAGTTACGCTTGCATTAATTCTTGTAAACTTTGATAGCCTAGCCTCTATAATTGGGGCGATGTGATTGTAAACTTCGTGCTCTTGCCATACATATTGCCTATCATTATCAACAATTGCGCCCGAGGGTGAAATTGTTGCATATTGATTACCCAGCATAAAGTTGATGTTCAGCAGCCACTTTGTTTCAATATTGCGCCTTACTTCGCGTCTATCATCAAAGTCCTTTTGAATTTCTCTTACAATTTCAGGAACTTCGTGTTTTTTGTTATATTTAATCATTCTTCCTCCATTAGAATTTGTGTTTTATCTTTCTTATAAGGGATTCCTTATATCTTTGCTGTTTTGTTTTTGTGATTTTTTCAGTGAACTTATTTATTGGTCGTGTCATAAGATAATATCTAAGTTCATCCAAGGCGTGGTCATCTTTTTTTATTGGGCTGTCGCCATCACCCCACCAATATGACTTCAACTCTCTAATCAAATTAACTGCGGTTCTAAAGATATATATGCGGGGCGGTCTGGCTTGAAAATAGTCTTTTACAGTGGCTATTCCCGCAAATTTATCCTTATTTACCCTAGTATTTACTGCAATATCTCTTTCAAAAAAGAGTTCTGCTACCGATTTACTGCTAGCAAGTGTGCGCTGGGTTGACGCGCTATCAATTAGTGCCTCCAACATTCCACTGCTGTTTCTTTTCCAGTGCAGCCTATCTGCAATTTGTTTGATTGCCTCTGCGTGATAATTTATATCTTTGCCCTTTTCATAGTGTTCGGCGCCAACATACACAACTCCGTCATAGTCTTGGTAGTAGAAGTGACAAGATAGTGGATTGTTTAATCCGGGGTCAATACTTATATGACTTTGCCACTCTTCGGGTAGATCTATAGGATCAATAACGTGAATTTCTGGGTCAAATTCGGTATAAACCAGACCTTCATTAACCCTAAATCGCCCATATCTTCTGCTGTCAACGCTGTCGGAATTTAGGCTGTTGGTCATATCTTCTACCTCTTGCTTATTTAAAAAAGGATTGTCGCCCCACTCCATACTAGTGCTCCAAATCTCTTTGTTTCCATTGGCATTTAAGTAGATTTCATCATACACCCACGTCAAACCCTTTAGTGGAGTCATTGTGCCGTACACATCGCCAACTCTATCCAATATGCGCATTCGGCATTCTTCATAGATGTCATATGGCGGCTCTTCATCAAACCACACAAAATCTAGCGACGTGCCTTGAAACTTTTCTCTCCCTTGGTCGCACGATTTGAATCCAATTTTACTCACTCCACCCAACGCATTTTGCACATATATTGTGTCTATTACGCCCATTTCAGGACTACTACTGCTCCCTTCGCGCATAGTGATTTTTGTTATCCAGTCGGGGTTTAAGTAATGAAGAATTTTTTCTTGCGCAACATCTCTTTGCACTTCATACGTTAAACTCACAACCCAACCCGCAACATCTGCCCTATTTTCGCGATACGGATGTATCCCACGCGCACGCCACACCGTCTCAACTGCGCCACATTCAGTTTTTCCACTACGATTTCCGCCGAACACCCACCTATTACGCTCTGTGTGCTTGTGGAATTCCAGTTGTTTTTTATGAACTTTTTCACCAGTATTGTATCGCTTTAGCACATCTTTTTTGTATCTCAGTTCTTGTTCATATTCAATTTGCAATATGCGATTAATGGTCTCTTTCATAAAACACCTTTTCTGCAGACAGCGTCAACTGTTCTTCTGTTGCATTGAGCGCCTCTTTCATTGCACTAGCTTCCAATTTTCTGTTGTTTTCTTCAATCTCTTCGATTATAGCATCTAGTCGTTCAACCCTAGTTTTTCTTACAAATTCAACCGTTCTTGCATCCAATCTGTCGTATGGAAGCGTTAAAATATAGCTATTTCTTGGGTCGCCATACAACTTGAATTTATTTGTACGATTGCAAAATTTTATGTTATAACTGCGGTCTACTTCTCTCACTCGTCGTGCTATATCAAACACATCATTTACAATTTTCATAATTCCTCCTTTAATAACATAATCTAACAAACATAGCACTTAATCGCGGGTCAAAATGG
>JAWXUT010000148.1:0-2740 GCA_044426075.1 Bacillota bacterium | reverse complement strand
ATCCATTAAAGCATTAAATTGTGCTTCGCTTAAATCATGTAATGATGTTGGGGGATTAGAAGGCATAGCCATCTCGAATGGAATCTTTCTTTGATATGCAACTTGCCTTAAAAAACACTCCATAGCCGTTGCCATTGATAACCCTAAACCGTTTAAAACAGCTTCTGCTTGCTCTTTGATATCTGGGTCTATTCTCGTATAAACGTTGCTAAGCTTTGCCATAATTTATGCCTCCTATAGTTATTATATTCTACATTACTAAAATTATATCACAATAGATTGCAAGATGCAATCGTTTTGCAAGCTATTTGCATAATATGCTAATGTTTTTTTTGATTTGAGCATTATCATCGATTAATTAAGCCATTATACCTCAAAATAATTGTTAAAAAAAGGGCTGTAAAGAAAATAAATCTTTATAAGCCTCTTCATTTTTAATGAAAAATGAAGAATTTGGTATTTGGTGAATTATATGGGCAAGTGGGAATATATGAATTGTAGGGTGTATGCGTGGCACGGATAACGGCGTGGGAATTGCAAAAAGGATGCGGGTGGCAGGGGACTGCCACGCCCTACAATGCTATATATTTTTGCCATAAATCATTACAATCGTGGTATAAAAAAAGGACTGTATTTGTTTACAGCCCCCTTGATTGATGTTGTTTATTAGTCTTTGATTATGATTTCATCACGAGCTGGTCCAACACCGATGTATTTTACCTTAACTCCGCTGATTTCTTCAATAAGTGCTAGATACTTTTTGCAGTTTTCTGGCAAATCTTCATATTTTCTGATAGATTTTGTATCTGACTCCCAACCTTGCATTGTTACATATACAGGTTTAACTTTGTATAGTTCGTGACCGCTTGGCATGTAGTCGATTTCTTTGCCGTTTAGGGTGTATGCTACGCAAACTTTGATTTCTTTGTATGTGTCAAGTTTGTCGATTTTGCAAACCGCAAGATTTGTGAATCCATTGATTGTAGCTGCAAATTTAACAACTGGCAAATCCAACCAACCAAGTCTTCTTGCACGACCAGTTCTTGCACCGAACTCATCATCAATTTGTGTGCCTTCGCCACGGAAACCATCAGCTTGACTATCTTCCATTTCTGTTGGGAATGGGCCGTCGCCTACTGCTGAAGAAAATGCTTTCATAACGCCAACAATGTCTGTAATTTTGCTAATTGGGAAGCCACCGCTAACCGCTGCATATGCTGCAACTGGATTGCTACTTGTAACGTATGGATAAATACCTAAATCGATATCTTTCATTGCGCCAAGTTGACCCTCAAAAAGAATATCTTCGCCGCGATTGATTGCGTTGTTTACAAATGAAACTGGTTCAACAATACGGTGAGCAAGTTTCTCTTTCCAGAACATAACCTTTTCCATAATTTGTTCTTCAGAGTAAGTTGGGCAACCTTTAGCTGCAAGTTCAGCATTGATTGTAGGCATAATTGCAGAAACTCTCTCTTTGCAATATTCGATATCTAGTAGGTTTTCAAAACGCAATGCATTTCTGCGAGCTCTGTCTGCATAAGCATATCCGATACCTCTTTTAGTTGTACCGATACCAGTTTTTCCGCTCTTTTCGCTAGCGCTATCTAGGTCGATGTGATATGGCATTAGAATAATAGCTCTGCTTGAGATAAACAAGTTGCTAGTATCTACATTTTGCACTTCGATTGATGCGATTTCATTTAGCATTTCATCTGGATTGATAACCATACCAGTGTTTGCCAATGCTTTACAGCCGTCTTCAAAAATTCCGCAAGGAATAAGGTGAAGTTTAAATGCACCCTTTTCATTAACAACGGTGTGACCTGCGTTATCACCGCCTTGGAATCTTACAACCATATCCATTTTGCTTGAGATATGATCAACTACTTTTCCTTTACCCTCATCGCCGTACTGTGCGCCGACTAAAACTGTTACAGACATTTTTTGCCTCCTGTATAGTGATTATTTATTGAATATGTCAGCGACTCTTGACATCGCCTCTA
Organism: Bacillota bacterium; assembly: GCA_044426075.1. Taxonomy (GTDB): domain Bacteria; phylum Bacillota; class Clostridia; order Christensenellales; family DTU072; genus JAWXUT01. Next base: position 734 of record JAWXUT010000148.1, on the reverse strand, counting down.
TAGTGTTTTCTCTTGTGTTGAAAGCGGTTAGGCGGAAGTAACCTTCGCCACATTTACCAAATCCGCTACCTGGTGTACCAACAACGTTTGCTTCATTTAAAAGTTTATCAAAGAAAGTCCAGCTATCTTCGCCACATTTCAACCAGATATATGGTGAGTTTGTGCCACCCGTGTACCAAATACCCAACTTGTCTAGCGTGTCTGCCATAATTTTTGCATTGCCTAGATAATAGTTGATAACCTCTTTGCAACTTGCCATACCCTCTGGTGAGAATACCGCATCAGCACCCCTTTGAATGATGTAAGCTGTGCCGTTGAACTTTGTGTTTTGACGACGTAACCACATTTGATTTAGTGAAATTCCGTCAACAATAATGTCTTGTGGAACTATGGTGTAGCCACAACGTGTTCCGGTGAAACCAGCTGTTTTGCTTAGTGAACAGAACTCAACTGCACACTTAGTTGCACCCTCAACTTCATAAATTGAATGAGGTAGAGTTGGGTCTGTAATAAACGCTTCATATGCCGCATCAAAAAAGATTATTGCGCCACGGTCAATTGCAAAATCAACCCACACTTTTAACTGCTCTTTTGTATACACTGCGCCAGTTGGATTGTTTGGTGAACACATATAAATAATGTCACAAACGGTATCCTCTTTTGGCATTGGTAGGAACCCATTTCCTTCATTTCCGTCAATTAGCACAATTTTTCTGCCAAGCATTAAATTGCTA
>JAWXUT010000025.1:0-19020 GCA_044426075.1 Bacillota bacterium | reverse complement strand
TAATGCGCTTTAGGGCACTAGTTATTTTGTTTTGGGACTCCATACGAGATAAAATGTCAATTTTAAATCCGTACTTTTTTAACCGCATAGATATGGTGTTGTAGTGCTGTTGGCAGAGTATTGTGGTGGGGCAGAGTATTGCTGTTTGTTTGCCACCCATAATTGTTTTAAACATTGCGCGTATTGCAACTTCGGTTTTTCCAAAGCCAACATCGCCACAAATCAACCTATCCATAAGTTTGCCAGACTCCATATCGCGCTTGATTTCATCAACTGCAATAAGCTGATCGGGGGTCTCTTGATAGGCAAAATCGTCTTCCATTTCTTGTTGCCAAACGGTGTCTGCCTCATAGGTATGACCTACAATTTTTCTGCGACTTTCGTACAATGCAAGTAGGTCAATTGCAAACGCTTTTGTAGAAGTTTTTACGCGCTCTTTTACTTTTGCAAAATCTTTTCCGCCTATAGCGTCAAGCCGTGGTTTGCCACCGCCAACATAGTTTTCAACCGAGTCAATTTGGTTTACGGGAAGATAAAGTCTGGCGCCGTCTCTATATAAAATTGTATAAAAATCTTGTTTGCCAAGTTTGCTATCAACTGCCTTTATCCCCTCAAAAAGACCAATTCCGTGCACGTTGTGCACAACTAAACTGCCAACTTCTGGCACGGTGAACACCCTAGTTTTTGCGGATTTTGTCTTTATGGGTGCGGTGTGTTTGGTTCCCGCCACATTATTTGTACCTAAAAGTATGCGGTTTTCATTTTCAATTATAAAGCCTTCGGCAAGGGTTTTGGGCACAATTGTAACCGCGCACCTACTGTTTTCAGTGGTGCTAATTTCAGCGTGAATGTCAAGCGACGATAAATTGTTTTTTATGGTTTCTGCGCCGTGCATCTCTCCCGCAAAAATGGTAAAATCTACATCTTTTGCAGTATAATGCGCGATATCTTCTGCCAACTTTTCAAATTTTTGATGATAGTTAGATGCGCCCAAACAGTGCAAAGAATGCATTGCCTCGGGTTGAAATATCGGGTTTTGGCTTGTTATGTTTTGGAATGAAAGCAAGGTATGTTCGCGCAAAAAGGTGTAAATTTCCTCTTGTGAATACAAGCTTTTACTGTGATGAGTGTTGAGTTCTCCGGCATCAATAAAACTTTTTACGCGCAAAATATGTGCGTTGTGTAATAGGCGCAATTTTTCGTCTAATAACCGTGGTTCGTTTAACACAACTACGCTATCTGCGGGTAAATATGAAAATATTGAGGTCTGCGTGTTTAATATAAAGGGCAGCAACCACACCAAACTAGGGTCGGAAGGATTTACTTCAAAGCGCTCCATAACATTGCTAAACAGCCCCGAAAGTTTGCCGCGTGCCTTTATTTTTTCGCGCATTAGCTTTATTTTTATGTGCTCTTTTTGCTCTTCATTAATCAAAATATCTGACCGCGGTGACACCACAACGCTCTCAATTTTTCTCACACTTAGCATTGATTCGGGGGAATAATAACGCATATCTTCCACCACGTCATCAAAAAATTCTATGCGAACGGGTAAGTCGGTGTTCATGGCAAATATATCAACAATGTCGCCCCTAACGGCAAAATCGCCGGCATTTTCCACCATTTCTTCTTTGCGATAACCGCCTAATAACAGTCTATCAATTATCTCATCACGGCTGACACTTTGCCCTACTTTTATGCGGATAAGGCTGTCGCCAAATGCGTGAACAGAGGGGAACAACTGCCCGATTCCCTCAATTGAAATTACAGCGCCCACTGCACTGCGTTCATAAATTTTGGTAAGTGCATTTAGCCTATCTTGCAAGGCGCTAGCAGAAACAACTTGTGCGTTTAGCAGTGTGTCTTCTTTTTCGCGGATAAGAACAACTTCGCCATCTAAAAATTCTTGCAATCTTTTTTGTGCGTCGTGGGCTGAAGCGCGGTCTGCAGTTATATATAAAAAGAACTTGTTGCACTCTGTTGTAAGATAATATCGTGCTTGTTGTGTAGCATAAAACACAGCGGTGTTTTTGCCACTGTTTATGTCATTATAAAGCGCGGAATATTCGCCCCCTATTGACTGTAATCTATAACTTGCGGGTAGCTTAAAGCTCATTTAAAAGTAACCTCATTGTAAGTGATAATAATGGTGTCGGAAGGATTAACGCAAGATACAACAACCATATTATTTTTTGTGGTGTGTGCGATAATATTGTTGTTTTGGGTAACCGTAATTGCTTTTGCGGATACCATATCTAGTATATTTATAACATATTCCCTTTCATTTGGAATTAAAGATACATCTCCAGAAGCGGGTTTTATTGTAAGGGTTAAGCAATTCTCTTGCCTTGTTTGGCAGAACGTAGTTGTAACAAATGCGCCAGTTTTGTAGGCTACGGAGGCGCCGTCATCTTCATAAAGTGTAAACGTGCCATTGCCGCTTGCGCACATAAGTTCTAAACTTAAAGGGTTGCTATAATCATTATTTATATTGTTTGCAAGAGGGATAATTGCGCCTTCTTTTGCAAGCACAGGTATGCTATTTAGCCCGCGTGTGAGGGTTACAACTTGCCCGCCCGAGTAGCACTCTTTGGTAAAGATATCGGTGTAGCGCGCATCTTCTGGCAGCCAAACCTCAACCGAACTTTTGCTTGTTGCGGGGTCGGTGGGAGCGGTTATGGGGTGCACTAAAAGTTCGCTGCCAAAGTAGTATTCATTGGGGAAGAAGTGTGCATTTTTCTCTTTTGGGTGCCTATAATATAGTGGTTCATTTATGCCTCTGCCCTCACTGTATGCGCGATAAAATGCGGTGTAAATGTAGGGGATTAGCCTATGCCTAAACTGCAAACTATCCACTGCAAACTTTTCAACTGTGGGGTGGTTCCAAGGTTCTTTGCTCAGTGCATTTTTGGTGCTATGCAGGCGCAAGATTGGTGAAAAAACTCCAAACTGAATCCACCTTAAGTACAATTCATCATCTTTTTGTGCACCCATTAGGTGCCCGCCGATATCGTGTGACCACGCAACATATCCGCTATTGGTTGCAGTTGCGGTGAAGTAGGGCTGAAATGCCAATGTGCTCCATTTTACAAAAGTGTCGCCCGAAAACCCAAGAGGGTAGCGGTGGCTTCCTAGCTTAGCATAGCGAGAAAGAACCACGGGGCGGGTGTTATTTTTTGCGTTGTCTAGCGTGTGATAGTGGTTTAATCCCCAAAGTGGATCATAGCCTTTTAGCGCACTTTTTTTGCCTTGTTGCCAGTCAATCCACCAAAAATCGACGCCGTCTTTTTCTAGCGGGTGGTGCAAGCAGTCAAAATATGCGTTAATAAAGGAAGCACGCGTCAAGTCAAACGGCACTGTCTTTTTTGTTGCGGGGTCGATATCTAATGCTTCACATATAGCGGGATACTGCGTTTCAAATGCGCGAACTCCTTGCGCTGGGTGTAAATTAAGGGTGTTTTTGTATCCTTTATTGTGCAGCATATTTAACATCTCGCGGTGGTTTGGAAAAAGCTCTGTGTTAAAACTGTAGCCCGTCCAACCCGCTTTAAATAAATTCATTTTATTAAATTGCTTTGATAAATCTACCCAATGCCAATCCATATCAATTGTGGCTATGGTAAAAGGAATGCCTTTATTTTCAAATTCTGACATCAAATTTAAATATTCTTCTTGAGAGTAGGCGTGATATCTGCTCCACCAATTGCCCAGCACGGCGCGAGGCACTAACGGAGGTCTTCCGGTAAGTTTGTAAAAATCTTGTAGCACTGCGGGATAATCTAACCCAACAAATATATACTTATCACTATATTTATTGCGCGCGTGAACCATTCCGTCTTCGCCCAATATCAAAGAATCATCATTTATAACGGCAACGCCAGAATAAGACATAAGTCCGTTTTCTAACTTGCATCTGCCGCGTGTTGCATCTAACGTTCGCCTTGTTCCCAAAAGATTGTTGTCATTGTTTGGTGCAATGCGCTTGTCATCTACCTTAACACTAATTACTTGTTTGCGCCTCTTGTCGTATGTGAATTCGGTGGCGGCGGTTTTTATTAAAAAGTTAGTGGAATGCTCCTCAATGCTAAAATCAACCGCACCCGTGTCTCGGAACCACACTATCTGCGTGGCGTCATCTGTAAAACAACGCGCTGCATCTTCTTCCACCCGCAATACCCTTGGGGTGATTAGCGTAAGTCTAACGCCCGCGTCTGAAAATAAAAAGGTTTGCTTTTCGCGCGCAAGCGGTTTGGTTTGTGCTATTAAATGTTTGTGTAACATATGCCCTCCACTTCTTCTACTATAGTATATCATATCTTATTGCCTTATAATAGTATATTTATCGCTTTGCCTAATTTTTTGCAAAAATCCAACGCATTTTATCGCCAAAAGTGCAATATTAAAAAAGTTGAAAAAAAATTTTAAAATATCGTGTAAAATTAGTTGACAAAGTTTTTTGGTTGTTATATTATATATGAGCATCACCGCGGGGTGGAGCAGTCGGTAGCTCGTCGGGCTCATAACCCGAAGGTCATAGGTTCGAGTCCTGTCCCCGCTACCAGTATAACAACTAAATATATTCCAGTCACTTAATTTGGCGGCGTAGCTTAGATGGTTATAGCGGCCGGTTCATACCCGGCAGGTCGTTGGTTCGAATCCGACCGCCGCTACCAAAATAAGCAAACCAAACAAAACCAAGCCCGTAGGGCCCCATGGTCAAGCGGTCAAGACATCGCCCTTTCACGGCGGTAACAGGGGTTCGATTCCCCTTGGGGTCACCATTTGGGAGCATAGCTCAGCTGGGAGAGCGCCTGCCTTACAAGCAGGATGTCACAGGTTCGAGCCCTGTTGTTCCCACCAAAATTTTTAGGAGCGTTAGCGATAAAAATTTTACTTCTTCATTCTTCACTATTCATTCTTCACTAAAAATTTTGGTGAGTAATAAGTAATAGTTAAAAGTGAAAAAGTAAAGGAATCGCTAGCGCTCTTAATATTTTATATCACACCTTGTTTTCTTATATATATCTTTAGAATCATTATTAGTTGATTTTTGTAAATAGCTGTGGTATAATTAGTGTATTATATTTTTTTGGAGGAGTGTTGTGCCAACAAGTAAAGATTATCTTGCGGTGTTTATCATCGGTGCAGTAATTGCTGCAACTATTATAGTTATGTCATCTTTCTTTTTAGTAAAAGCGCTTAAAAGGGCTAAAGCTATAGGAATGACAAATGACAAAATTAAAACTGTGGTTAAATCTAGTGCAGTTTTTTCAATTGTACCATCTATCCCGATTGTTATTGGAATAGGTGTTATGATGACATTTTTGGGGCTTGCAATCCCTTGGATTAGGTTGACCGTTATCGGCGCGCTTCAATACGAACTAATTGCTATGGATTCTGTTGGTTTAACTGCTTCGTCAGACGCTACAATGGTTGCTTCTGCTTTGGTTATTATGACTATTAGTATTTTGAGTGGACCATTATTCAATGTGTTCTTCTACAAAAAATATCAAGGTAAGTTGGTTGAGTTAGAAAAGAATAACAAGCCTTTGCTAGATACAATTACGGGCTCACTTTTGGGTGGAATCGTTGCGGGTCTTGCATCATACATCATTATTGCTGCTATATTTAATCCTTATCCAGAAGCAGCGGGTACAGATACAACTACTGGTAATGGATATCTGACGCTTATCACGTTGGCTATAAGTATGGTTACTATGGGGCTCTGTGGCTTGGGAATGAAGCTGTTTAAATGGAAGTGGATGGAAAACTATGCACTGCCAATTTCTATGCTTGTGGCTATGGCTGCCGCCTACGGTTTGTCATTTGTTCCCGCGTTTTGTTAGGAGGTTGTTATGAAGAAAAATCTTAAATTATCTTTTTCAGATGAACTACATGTTTTGGGTAGATTGTTCTCAGTAATTTGCCTAATACTTATTGGTCTTGTTCCTGTGGTTTATTGTCTTGCTGCTGGCGTTTCACCAGACTGGACAGCGGTTGCTTCTGCTTGGTCATTTATGCTTAGCTATGTTGCTATCGGACTAATTGAAGCGTTTAGCTATGCTCCTATTTTGGGTGTTGGCGGACAATATCTTGCTTTTATTACAGGAAACATTAGTAACCTTAAATTACCTTGCTCAATTAACGCACAAGCAATTGCTAAAGTTAAACAAGGCACAGAAGAACAAGAAGTTGTTTCTACCATATCAATTGCGGTTTCTAGTATTGTAACCACATTAATAATCATAATCGGAATTATCCCACTTGCTATTTTTGGCAGCGATATTGTTGACGTACTAACACCAGTTTCTCCATATGTTGTTCCTGCAATTTTCGGCGGACTTGGCGTTGTTATCATATCAAAATACTTCAAACTAATCATTATACCTTTTGGTGTATTGCTTGCTGTTTGTGTTATAACTTTTGCAATGGGTATGGATTTAGGGCAATCAACAATGTTGACGGTTGGAATGGTTGTTTCAATACTATGCGGCTTGGTTTTATACAAAACTGACAAGAAGAAAAGCGCAGCAGCGATAAAAGAAAAAGTGCCTTCTGCAGATAACACAGCAGATACGCACGACGAAGATGCGAAATAAAAAGAGGAAATAATGCTAAAAAATAATATTATAGAGTGCATTGGTTCAACGCCATTGTTGAAACTAAAAGGTTCAAATATATATGCAAAATTGGAGTATTTTAACCCTTTGCATTCGATAAAAGATAGGGCTGCTTTGTTTATGATTAAAGGAGCGGAAGAGCGTGGCGAACTTACTGCGGGCGGCACTATAATTGAGGCTACTAGCGGAAACACTGGCATTGGTCTTGCCTATATTGGCAGACAACTTGGCTATAATGTCATTTTGACAATGCCCGAGAGTATGAGTTTAGAACGCAGAAAACTACTAAGTGCACTTGGTGCAACATTGGTGCTAACCCCCGCAAAAGAGGGTATGAATGGTGCAGTAAAACGCGCAAAAGCAATAAAGCTAGACACGCCAAACGCATTTATTCCAGACCAATTTAGCAATGAAGACGGCGCTCTTGCCCACTACAAAACAACCGCGCAAGAGATTATAACAGATCTTGGAGACATCACACCCGACTATCTGGTTTTGGCGTTTGGTAGTGGCGGAAGCATAACTGGCATAAGCCGCGCATTTAGAGAAGTGTATCCCAATATAAAAGTTGTTGCAGTAGAACCTGCAGAATCCCCTCTATTATCAAAGGGTATAAGCGCGGGGCACGGAATACAAGGTATAGGTGCAAACTTTGTGCCAAAACTTATCAACAGAAATGATATTGATAGGATAATAGCTGTTCCAACTGAAACGGCAATTGCAACTGCAAAAATGGCAATCCGCGATTTCGGCACACTTTGTGGCATAAGTTCGGGGGCAAATATTGCAGCTTCAATACAAATTCAAAAAGAAAATCGCGATGCAAATATCGTAACGGTGCTTGCGGATACGGGTGAGAGGTATATTTCTGGCGCGCTTTTTGACTAAAAATGCAATAAGCGTGTTAAATTGTGCTTCTAATACATAATTTTAACAAATAATAAAAATTTGCTTGATTACTGCAACTTGTTGTGGTATACTATTTAGGCATTATATAAGGAGTGTTTATATATTTATGAATATGGCAATAATAAGTGGCATGTTAAGTGCTGCAGATACATACGTAATAATCAACGTATTTTCAATAATTTTTATGGTACTAATGGTACTTTTGTCAATCGCAATGATAATCGTTGTTATTTTACAAGAGGGTAATACCAGCAATCTTGGCGCAGTTAGCGGAGCAGCAGAGACTTTCTTTGGCAGAAACAAAGCAAAGACTTTAGATGCAAAGTTTAAAAGGTGGACGATTTTCATAGCAGTATCAATTCTAGTATGTTCAATAGTATATTTTGTACTATATCTACTAAAAATGAACCTAGGTTAAGCAGTTCAACACTAATTACTACAAGATTGGCTATAAATTTTTATAGCCTTTTTTTGTGTAATGTGATATAATGAGGTAGTTATGAAAACTAAGTTAATCGCAAACAATAGGGAAGCTCACCACAACTTTTTTATAGAAGAGTCTTACGAAGCGGGCATCGAATTAGTTGGGTGTGAAGTTAAAAGTATAAGGCTTGGCAAGGTGAATCTTAGGGACAGCTATGCAATACTAAAAGATAATGAAGTTTTTCTGTTGGGGGCACACATATCTCCCTACGAAAAAGGCAGTTATTATAATGTAGATACAAAGCGCACCCGTAAGCTTCTTTTGCACCGCCACGAAATAAATAAGATAAGAGGCAAGGTTCAAATTAAAGGATACACACTTGTTGTAACAAAAATGTATTTGAAGCAAGGGCTTGTTAAGGTTGAACTTGCAATTGCAAGCGGAAAAGAGGGCAGAGATAAACGTAACGACATCAAAGAGAGAGATACCAAACGTATGACACAGCGCATAATTAAGGAATCAAACTACAGATAAGGCGGAGACGCAAATAAACATAAAGAGAGGTAACAATAATGCAAGGATTTGAAACAAAATGTGTACAATCTGGCTACAAACCAAAGAATGGCGAACCTAGAGTAATGCCAATAGTGCAAAGCACAACCTTTTTATATGAAACAGCAGAAGAAATGGGCGAGCTTTTTGACCTAAAGAGAGAAGGATTTTTCTATACAAGGCTAGGCAACCCAACAAATGACTGTTTAGAACAAAAAATGGCAATACTAGATGGCGGCACCGCAGCAGTGGTAACGGCTTCGGGAATGAGCGCCACAATGATGGCAGTGCTAACACTTGCGGGTGCGGGCGATAACATAGTATCAATGTCAACAATTTACGGTGGCACATACAATCTATTTAAAAACACCTTTAAAAAGTTGGATATTGAGTGCAGATTTTTCACCCCAACAACCAGTGAGGCAGATATTGAAGCGCTAATTGACGATAACACCAGGGTTATTTTCTGTGAAACAATAGCAAACCCCGCAATAACAATTGCAGATTTTGAGATGTTGAGCAGAATTGCTAAAAAGTACGGCATTGTATTGATGTCCGATAACACTCTTGCAACCCCTGCAATTTGTAGGCCAAAAGAACACGGTGTTAACGTTGTAGTTTATAGCAGTAGTAAATATCTAGACGGTCACGCAACTTGCGTAGGCGGAGTTGTTGTTGACTGCGGAAACTTTGAATATTCAGGCAATAAAAGATATCCATTATTTAACGAGCCAGATGAGAGCTACCACGGCTTAGTGTTTGCTCGTGACTGTGGCAACGTTTGCTTTGCAGTTAGACTTAGGGTAATCAATATGCGTGATATGGGAGCCCAAATGGCACCAATGAATGCGTGGCTTACAAACCTAGGCACAGAAACACTATCACTTAGAATGGAGCGCCACAGCAGTAATGCATTGGCACTTGCAGCTGCTTTAGAAAAACACCCCAATGTTGAATGGGTTAACTATGCGGGCTTGCCAACAAACGCAAATTATCCACTAGTACAAAAGTACTTTGATAAAAACCAAGCAACTGGTATGATAGCTTTTGGTATAAAGGGCGGCAGAGATGCAGCAATGCTATTCCAAAAACAATTAAAGTTGTTTGCAATTGTAACACACATTGCAGATACAAGAAGTTGCGTATTGCATCCAGCATCAACAACACACAGACAATTAAGTGATGCAGATTTAGAGGCTTGCGGAATTTCAACAAACCTAATAAGACTATCTGTTGGAATTGAAAGTGTTGAAGATATCATAGCAGATATTATAAATGCGCTAGACAACAGCGGAAAATAAACCCTGCGGGATTATTGAAGTAATAGTGAAGAAGTAAGGAACCCTAAAGGGTTGTATTATATATTAAAACCGCGCATTTAGTTATGCGCTAAGTGAGGATTTATGCCAATAAGAATACCAAAGGCAATACCAGCCTACGATATACTAGCTTCAGAAAACATATTTGTAATACCTCTTGCCCGAGCAGACAAGCAGGATATTAGACCTATAGAAATAGCTATCGTAAACCTCATGCCCACTAAGATTGAAACCGAAACACAGCTTTTACGCTTGTTGTCAAATACCCCGCTTCAAGTAAATTTAACGCTAGTTAAAACGGCTAGTTATAGCGGAAAAAACACGGCAGTCGAGCATATGGAGCGTTTTTATAAGACTTTTGAAGACATCAAAAACACCAAATTCGACGGTATGATTGTAACGGGTGCGCCAGTGGAAACACTGCCATTTGAAGATGTTTTGTATTGGGAAGAGTTGGTAAAAATAATGGACTATGCAGAAAGCAACGTAACCAGCAGCATATTTATTTGTTGGGGAGCGCAAGCCGCATTGTATCATTATTATGGTATAAACAAGCATTTGTTGCCAAACAAGATGTTCGGCATCTATAGTAATATGAGAGTAACTAGTTATGACCCACTTTTAAAAGGATTAAACGACCGATTTAATATTCCACAAAGTAGGCATACAAGCATTGATGAAGACGCCGTGCGCAATCACCCCGATTTGCAAGTTATTGCGGAGGGTAAAGACTGCGGAATTAGCATTATTAAGAGTAAAGACAGCAAAAAATTCTTCTTTACTGGCCACAGCGAGTATGACAGAGATACGCTAAAAACAGAGTATCTTCGCGACGTAAGCAAAGGGCTTCCTATAGCGCAACCCGTAAACTATTTTGTAAATGGCAACATTGATAATGTGGATATGAGTTGGAATAGCACGGGCAACCTATTGTTCTACAACTGGCTAAACCACTACGTATATCAAGTAACGCCATTCAAATTGGAGGCGGAAAGTGAAGGTAACTAGGGTAAGGCTTGCGGGATTTTTGAGCTACAGCACACTAGATGCGGAGCTTGGCGACTTTTTAAACATTCTAACGGGTGAAAACGCCAGCGGAAAAACCAATTTAGTTGATAGCATCCACTATGCAGCGCTTGGCAAATCCAGTAGGCACAACACCGATAAAGAGCTTATCAATTGGAATTCAAAAGAGGGTTCCCGCGTGATAATAGATGTGCAAAAGCGTTTTAGTAGACACGAAATTGATATCCGCATAGACCCACAAGGTAAAAAAAGGGTGCTGGTAGATAAGTTGCCTCTAACCCGAATTGGCGAACTTATGGGAATATTAAATGTAGTGTTCTTTTCACCAAATGAGCTAAAACTTGTAAAGGGCGGGCCCGCCGACAGAAGAAGATTTATTGATATCAGCTTGTGTCAGCAGAACAAAACCTATTTTTACAGTTTGCAAAGATACAATAGTTTGATTCAGCAAAGAAACAAACTGCTAAAAACACATAAAGGCAAATCAAGTTTGCAACAGATGCTGGGGGTTATCAATCAAGACCTAGTTAAAAGTGCATCTTTTGTGATATCAGAACGCTTTTTGTTTATAGAACGTATGAAAAAACTTGCCTACGCACAGCACAGTATGCTAACCAATAACCGCGAAGACTTGTTGCTTAGCTATGAGGGCGATATTGAAAATACATCCGATATCACCGAGATTGCTGCAAGGCTTACAACACTTTTGCAAGAATCGGCGGCAAATGATATGCGTTTAGAGTACACCACCGTTGGTCCGCACCGCGATGACATAAAAATGGTGGCATCAAATGTAGATATCCGCAAATTTGGTTCGCAAGGGCAACAGCGCACAACAGTGCTTTCATTAAAGTTAGCAGAAGTGGCTCTGTTCCGCGAACGCAGTGGCGAGATGCCAGTGTTGCTGCTTGATGATGTGCTTAGTGAACTTGATGTTCCTAGACAAGAGGCGCTTTTTAACGCAATCGATGGCATACAAACCATTGTAACTTGCACCGAGTTTGACGGCGCTTATCTAGACACTACAAAGAAATTCTTAATTAAGGATAGAAAAATAACCGAACTAAAAAAACTATAATAACTAAAGGATAATTATGGCACTTTTTATAGACAAAAAGAAAGAGGCAATCGCAAACCTCATTACAATTGAGGGCGTTAGCCAACAAGAAATTTACAACCTAATCACTATACCTGAAGATATGGAAATGGGCGACTATGCCTTGCCTTGCTTTAGGTTTGCAAAAGCGCTCAGAAAATCTCCCGTTGCAATTGCAAATGACCTTGCCGAAACGTTTAACAGCACGGGCAGTCAATTTACAGCAACCGCAATAAATGGATATTTAAACTTTAAAGGGAACAAGTTGGCGCTTGCATTTGAAACACTTTCTGCAATAGTAAAAGAAGGTGCAAATTATGCAACTAGTGACTTAGGTGCAAACAAAACAGTTTGTATGGATTACAGTTCCGTAAACATTGCAAAGCCCTTCCATATAGGCCATTTGAGCACCACAGTAATTGGCGGTGCGTTGTACAGAGCGTATAAAAAATTGGGATACAATGCTGTTGGAATCAACCATTTGGGTGACTGGGGCACGCAGTTTGGTAAACTAATTGTGGCATATAAGATGTGGGGCAATCCTGCAGATATAGAAGCTAGAGGCGTAACAGCACTAAACGAGTTGTATGTAAAGTTCCACCACGAGGCAGAGCAAAATGAAGAACTTAACAACGAAGCCCGCCGTTATTTCAAACTAATTGAAGACGGCAATGAAGAGGCACTTGAGTTGTTTTCATTATTTAAAAAGATAACATTAAAAGAGGCACAATCGGTTTACGAGAGGTTGGACATTCATTTTGACAGCTACAACGGCGAGGCTTTTTATAATGATAAAATGGATGCGGTTCTTGACGAACTTGCAGAAAATAATTTGATAGTTGAAAGTGAGGGCGCAAAGGTAGTTGATTTAGCTGACTACGATATGCCACCTTGTTTGCTAGTAAAAGCTGACGGCGCAACGCTATATGCAACGCGTGATTTGGCAGCAGCATTCTATCGCAAAAACACATATAATTGTTATAAATCATTATATATAGTTGCATATCAACAAAACCTACACTTCAAACAAGTGTTTAAAGTTGTAGAACTTATGGGCAAAGAGTGGGCTAAAGATTTAATTCACGTACCATTTGGTATGGTAAGTTTAGCAGAAGGCACAATGTCTACAAGAAAAGGCAATGTAGTATTATTAAAAGATGTATTTGACAGAGCGGTTGAAAAGAGTCTTGCAATAATAACAGAAAAAAACAGCGCGCTTCAAGACAAGGCAACAGTTGCCGAACAAATTGGTGTAGGCGCAGTGGTATTTTTCGCATTGTCAAACAACCGCATAAAGGATATCGTATTTAGTTATGATAAAGTGTTGAATTTTGAGGGTGAAACGGGTCCATATGTACAATACACCTATGCAAGGTGCAACAGCATTTTAAAGAATTTAGGCGAAAATGTGGCAGACTATTTGCAAGCACCACTAACGGCGGAAGAACTTGAGGGTGTAAACAACAAGTCAAGTGAAGCGCTAATTGCGGGGCTATCTCGTTTACCAGCAGTGTTGTTTGATGTAACTGAGCGCTATGAACCATCAATTCTAACCCGCTATGTAGTTAATATTTGTCAAGATTTCAATCGTTTCTATCTAGAAAATCGCATATTAAATGTGGCACCAGAACTTAAACGCTCAAGGGTTGCCGTGGTATATGCAGCAGCAACAGTAATAAAAGAATCCTTGCGTATACTAGGCATATCAGCACCATCTGAAATGTAGCACGGGGTGCAACGGACTTTCACTTTATCTTTGCAAAATCCAGTTTGTAGTTTTCTCGCCAGTGGTGGGTGCAATCGTGAAACAAATGGAAAAATGCAATTTTAATGTCATCTGCGCTGAAATCATAGAAAAACAAGATTGAAAAAAAGGGTTGAATTTTTGTAAACAGTGTGATATAATAAAGTTAACATAATAAAAAAGGAGCTATGCTATGAAATCTATAATCAAATTTTTGCTAGTTATGATAGTATCATTATCAATATTTACTTGCTTTGTTGCGTGCAATGATATTTCAAATTATATTGCAGAAGTTGAAGCAGAAACTGAGGCATCAACCTCAACAGATAACTGCGAAGACGGCACTTGCACTTGTTGCTAAAAGGTTAAATGAAAAAGAAATTTTTAAGAATAATAACAGTTGTTGTTCTTATTGCGGTGTGTGTTTTTTCTTGCGTTGCGTGTAATTCGGGCAATACATTTAACAAATACAACGGCACATATGAGCTTATTTCGTCAAACACGGTTATAGTTAGCATCACAATAAAAGGTGATACAGCAACAATTTGTAGTGGAGACGATGTAGAGATGGAAGAAGGTGCAACATCATCTTATGAGTGCGGTGTTAAATTTAGCGACGGCGATGTTTACTTTTTAACAGACGGAGAATATGTTAAAGTGGGTACCATTGACGATAGTAAAATCACGATTGAATCAGTCTATTTTGTAAAACAAGACTAATCAATATAAAAAATTCATAATATGGAGGGAAATTTATGAAAAAGAAACTTTTAGTAGTAGCAGTAGTAGCTGTTATGGTGGTATGCATCTTTGCATTTGCAGGCTGCGCATCAGGTAACACATTTAACAAGTACAACGGTACATACACCTATTCAAGTGTTTGGTTAGGTAGCTATAGTATGGAAATCGACGGCGACAAAATATATTCAGATGAATTAGCAGATTTAGCTGCTCTTTGTGGATATGAAGTTGACGATGTAGAATGTGAAGTTAGATTTGAAGACGGTGATGTTTACATGGTTATCGACGAAGAAACCGAATTTAAAATTGGCACAATCGATGGGGATGAATTGACAATTGCTAGTTTAGCATTTGAAAAAGAATAAGATAACAAACTAAACAAAACACAAAATAAAAGCTGTAAAGAAAATGATTTTCTTTACAGCTTTTTTAAAATAGAAATTAAGAATTGTTCATATTACAAATTAGGCTTTAATTCCTTGAAGAATGCCTAGTATTCTATATTTTTCTTCTAGCGTGAGTGTATCAAACATTGTTAGAAGTTCTTGGTGAAGCTTATCTTGCGCGCCAGCTAGATTGTTGAAAGTTTTAACCCCATAATCCGTTTCTAGACCAAGAATGTAGTCGGTGGAAACATTAAAAACTTCTGCCAATTTGATTATATATGAAGCTTTAGGCTCATTTGTTCCACTCTCCCAGAAAGAAACAGCGCTCTTGTTAACGCCCACCTTGTCGGCAAGTTGTTTTATTGTTAAGTTATTTTCTTTTCTCAAAGATCTAATTATATCGTTTATCATAACTTGATAATACTAGAAAAATAGGCAAATGTCTTGACAACACTAGAAAACTAAACTATAATATATAGTGACTAGAAATCTAGAATTAATAGTTTGTAATGCCCACTAGATAATCTATAGAACAGTTGAAAAATTTTGCTAATTTTATTAGATAGTCGACGGTTGGGAAGCTTTTGCCCACAAACCACGCTTGCGCGGTGGAGTGCGGTATGTCAAGTGCTCTAGTTAGTGCGTAGGCGGACATATTTTTGTCGGACAGCAGCTCGTTTAGTCTTAATGTGAAAATTTGTAGGTTATCCATAAATCACCTCAATTTTTAATCTTAGTTTAATTATATCGGAATAACGACATATAATACTTGACTGTCGGCAGGCCGACATATATAATGTAATAAGAAGCTATTTGGAGGGGATAAATGGAAAAAATATGTAGTTGTTTTGGGCATAGAGATGTTGAGTTGACACCTGAATTGGAAAAAGCGATAGCGGATACAGTTGCAAGTTTGTTTCAGCAAGGAGCTAGCATTTTTTATTTCGGTGGATTTGGAGATTTTGACAAATATTGCCACACCGCAGTAACAAGGATGAAGGAAAAACATCCGAATATAAAAAGGGTATATTGTTTGGAGGACGAGCGATATTTGCGAGAGAGCAAAAGACCTAAATATTTAAAGGCAGAAGATTATGAAGAATTCATATATATCCCACTTAAATATGACTATTGGTATACAAGAATATATTACAGAAACTTAGAAATTATGGATTCTAGTGACTTTATAATTTTTTATATTAGAAACGAAGAGAAAAGTGGCGCATATAAATGTTATAAATATGCAAGACAAAACAAATTTAATATAATAAAGGTGTAATTTAAAAAGCAGCGACGCTATTATATACAATTGTAATATACAAACCCGAGCGGGTTGAATGAATAATGAATAATTTCGGAACCCGTAAAGGGTTGATTATATGGGCAAGTTGGAATGTATATTTCAACGCAGATGAACATTAAATTGTAGGGTGCGTTAGTCCTCTGACGCCCGAAACCGCATTAAAATATTATTCCACGATAAAATGCAATTTCACAAGTTTACATCGTCGTTTCCTTGATACTTAAATAAACATACAATCCCAATAACACCAAATTTTCAATATGGATGCGGGCGTCAGGGGACTAACGCACCCTACAATTATACAGTTTATGCGTTAATCCGGCAACGGCGAATGAATAAGCAACGGCGTGGACGGGCAAAGCGGTTTCGGGCGTCAGAGGACAAACCCGTTGGGTTGAATGAATAATTAATATTGAATATTGAATAATTGCGGAACCCATAAAGGGTTGATTGTATTGTGCAATCGTTGCGCAAGCAACGGCGTTTATATAATTTTATCCACAATTCGCGCAAGCGATTTTCATTTGCTTGCAAATTTCATTCCGTAGGAATTTCACTGGCACGGAGTGGTAATTTCATTCATTGTAATGCGGGTGGGGTTTGTTAAACTTCTATTTCTAGCGCGGCGCCGTGGCCACCGATTAGGAGCCATTTGCCTTGCTCTAATATGTTGAAGATGTATTTGCGGTCTTCTGCTGCAATGGCGGAATCGCGGTCAACTGATGACACCAAGTAGGGTGCAATCTTGTTGAATTTTGCCTGATGTTTGCTGAATCCTTTGATGTTTACAAAGATGTCGCCTGTGAAAATTATGCGTTCGGTGCGTTCAATATATATTATACTGCCGTCCATGTGCCCGCCTCGCCCTTCGTAAACTTCAAAATGCAGTCCATCTATTTTTACATCGCCAATTTTTACAAGGGGGTCGCCTTGATAGTTTTCTCTGCCACCGATAACTCGCAATTTTGTTATGGGCGGTGTTTTGTAATGCGATAGCCCTTTGCTTATTCTTACATATGGCGCGTGGTGCGGAATGAGCTCACGCAAGCTGTTTTCTTGGTTGGATTCACTTAAAAAGTTGTCGTATGACTGCTGGCTTACATATATCTTTTTGAAGATGTCTATTAGCCCTACATGGTCAATATCCGCGTGGGTTAGTAGTAAAATGTTGCCTTTATTGTTGCCCGTTTCATACTTAGATTGCACCACTTTTAGTAGCTCTTTTCTGTAACAAGAAAAACCACTGTCAACGGCTATTAATCTGTTTGGGGTTGCTATGATTGTCATATTACTGCCACAAGGTGGCTCGATAACTGTTACGGGATATCCACAAGGCAAAGTGTAGTCAGTTATTTGTGGTTGAAAACGCTCGCCTTTGTAATCTATTAAACTTTCTGCAAATTTGCTGATGTAGTTAAAAGTCTTGTATGGGGCACTGTTTTGCTCTGTTAGGTACTCCATAATCAAGTTTGAATCAATAAGCAGTCCGCGTTTGTCATCTTCTGTTAGGTTGTTTTGCTCGGCTATGTTGTTTGCAAAAGACATATAAAAAACGGTGTTGTCTAGGTTCAATCCAGTAGGATTATACGATACAATTTTGGTGTGGCAAAGCTGCGTTACACTGCGTAAAAAGGCTATAATATCCTCATCATTTTCAACAAGCAAGCCCATTTTGAAGTGCTGAAATTCGGTTGCGTTTTCGTGTGCACTCATATATGAAATGTTGAACTTCCATTGGTTGATTAATTGCAAAATAGGTTGCAAAGCTCCGCATTCATTTTTAATCCATAATTCTAACAGAATCACGTTGCCAACGGTTTTGGTGTCTAGCAAGTATCCCATTTCGCGTAACTTTTTTTCGGCTTGCGCTATTGCCCAATCTTCGCCATCTAGCTCAACAAATAGCATATGTGTGTCCACCGCCTTGTTGTAGCTTATGCGTGTTATATTTAAATTCAATTCTGTAAAAATATGGCTGGTTGATAAAAATACGCCTATTTCATCTGGAATTACAGTTGTAAAAGTCTTTTTCATATCACTCCTATTTTCTTTGTGTGTATATAATAGCATAATTCCCATAAAATGTCAAATTATTAGCTTAGGTGGAAGCAAGTTCAGGTGCAAGCCAAACTCGGGTTATAACATAGTTATATACAAAAAAGCAACTGTAAAATAATTATGCAGTTGCTTTTTAGCTTAATATATTTTTTGATTTATTCTACTGTAAGGGTTTAGCCCTCTTTGGCAGGTTGATTGTAATTGTTTTATAATTTGTAAAAATAGTGTGAATTATAAGAGTAGCCTTTTAAAGAAGTTGCATTTGTTGTTGGAGTTTCAAATGATATGATATGACCATCACTATAATCAGAATAAAATGTATAGTACCATTCAGAGGTATCTTCAAAAACAATACTTGTCAAACTACTGCAATTGTAGAATACGCCTCTTCCTAAACTTGTCACACTTTCTACTATTGTCACGCTTTCTAGACTACTGCAAGAACTGAATGCCCAACTTCCTATGCTTGTCACACTCTCTCCCATAGTCACGCTCGTTAGACTACTGCAAGAACTGAATGCATAAATTCCTATACTTTCTACGCCATCTCCTATAGTCACGCTCTTTAGACTACTGCAAGAACTGAATGCATACTTTCCTATGCTTGTCACGCTATCTGGTATGATCAAACTTGTTAGGCTACTGCAAGAACTGAATGTATAAGCGCCTATGCTTTCTACACTGCCTGGGATGGTCAAACTTGTTAGACTACTGCAACCATAGAATACATAGTCTTCTAAACTTTCTATGCCATTAGCTGTTATAGTCACGCTCGTTAGACTACTGCAAGAACTGAATGCATAAATTCCTATACTTTCTACGCCATCTCCTATAGTCATGCT
>JAWXUT010000147.1:0-2780 GCA_044426075.1 Bacillota bacterium | reverse complement strand
ATTTTTGTGGGCACAATCCACTTTCGTAAACTGTCCACAAAACGGGGGTGCCTGCTGATTTACATTTTTATATGTGTCCATTTTTGTGGGTACAGTTCATAACGAGTGAGTTTATAATCTGATATCTCTTTAATTTTGGTTTTGTCGACCTCGACAAAACCTATTTTTTCGCTTTTTCTTGGCTTTATAGGCATTTCTATCAATTTTCTGACCTCAAAAAATTGTTCGCAGACAACGTTACCGCTGTTTTGACATGCTAGCATAGCCCTATCAATGACCTTTGAAAAATTACGCCACTCAGTATATTCCAAAACTACTTGCAATTCTCTTGCAAGCCAATATTCACCGCCATTCTCGTCGATGTGTTTAATGTCTTCAAATTTCAAATATTCTTTTGCTTGTAAATTTGCCATATATTATACCGCCTTGCGTTTAAAATGTGATTACCTTGTTCGTTTTTCTTGACTCTTCTGCACCAAAAGCTACCTTATGACTTTCTAGCGTTTCGTGAATAAAAGTCATTTTGTCGCTGCCCGTGCCGTTTACCATATATTGCAAAAAGTCACGCACAATGCCGCTGTCACCACCCAAGTGGCCGCCTATTTGATTGCCATTAATTTTTATCTTTTTGCCCCACTTGCCAAATATGTTCAATTTAAAGAAACCGTCTTTATCGCATCCTATAATCTCACCTTTGGTACCCGAAATGTGGATTTTTCTGCAACAGTCCTTGCTGAATGCGGTCATACGATGCACTGCCATAACGCCGTCTTCTAGCGCCATATTTACAACTTGCTCACTCATAACATCGTTGTTGCATTTGTAAACACATCTGCCATAAGGTGAAGTTTTAAGTGTTTCTTTGAAGTGTTTAAAATTAAGTTTTGGCGAGCCCGTTATTAGGCGATACCAGCCAAGCCCCATTAATGGTCTTGTTTTTAGAGTGAACTTATAGTATAAGTTTGCAGCACTGTATGGGCAAGTTTTTAAGTGTGGGCAAGGTGCCAAACAGTAATCTGTTGCGCCCTCGGGCGCGGTTTTTTCTGTAAAGTTCATAAGTGTTGCAGAGCTGTGTACACTGGTGCATTTTTTGCCAGTTAGATAATAAATCATATCTAAATCGTGGCAACACTTTGCAAGAATTGAGGGTGCAGACTCCGCTTCCACTCCCCAATTGCCACGCACAAAGCTGTGGCTAAAGTGCCAGAATCCCACATTTTCTGTGTTTTGCACGCACACAATATCCCCAATTGCACCGCTATCAATGGTGCGTTTTATGGTGTCATAATAGTTAGAATATCGCAAAACGTGGCACACAACAACGGTCAAATTGCGTTCTTTTGCGCGTGCAGCAAGCGCCACACACTCGGCATAATTTGGGCTAACGGGTTTTTCTAATAATATATGATATCCAAGTTCTAACCCGCGCATAGCGTGGCGAAAATGGTCGCGGTCTTGCGTTGCTACAACCAGAATATCGCCCCTCTTTTCTGACAAAAAGTCTGCATCGTTTAAAAAAACTGCGTCATTTTTTAATTCCAACTGTTGTTGGACACTTGTAGCAAGTGCTTCCTTTAAGTCGCAAATTGCAACTATTTTGCTATCTTGCGTGTTGAATTTTGTCGAATAAATTCTGCCTCTGTCGCCTAGCCCTAAAATTGCTATTTTTAGCATAACGCCCTCCGCCTTAACTATTTATATTCTTTTGCGTTTTGTGTCAATGTTTTGTCGCTCAACCTATAAGTTGTCCAATCGGCAAGAGGTTCTGCGCCAAGTGACAAGTAAAAATCAATGCTTGGTTTG
Organism: Bacillota bacterium; assembly: GCA_044426075.1. GTDB lineage: Bacteria > Bacillota > Clostridia > Christensenellales > DTU072 > JAWXUT01. The sequence continues at coordinate 977 of JAWXUT010000147.1, read as the reverse complement.
TTCCAATCGAGGCAAGCCCACTCCATTCTGCCATATCCGCGTGACTCCGCAATATACGCCAAATGCCTCAATAGTGCCTTGCCGTAGCCCTTGCCTCTGTAAGCGGGAATTACGAATAAATCCTCTAAGTGCATACCAGTTTTGGCTAAAAATGTAGAAAAATTGGTAAAATACAGCGCAAATCCAACAGCAATGCCGCCTTCTTCTGCAATAATAACTTCTGCACTGTGTTTTGTAAAAAGTTCGTCTAACAACATCTCTTCTGTTGCTGAAACGTCATCGCTCATATTTTCGTAATCCGCTAGCATCTTAATAAATGATAAAATACTGTGAACGTCGTTAGGGGTTGCGGGTCTAATTGTAAAGTTTTGCATACTTCTCCTATAATTTAAACATATTATTTATGTATTATATCATATAAAGTTGGGGTTTGCAATAACTAAATGCTACGCCTTTTGGGTGGAAACATCATTTTGCGCGATTTCTGCGGGTGCATCTTTAAGAACAGAAACCTTATTTTTATAATCTATTTTATGCAATACAAATGCGATTATAGCGGTTACGCCTTCGGCAATAACAAAAGTTAACCATACGGTCCACGTGAGGTCGGGGTTGCCTTTTGCAAGCATTGTGAATCCATATGCCACTGGAAGCACAAAAACTATCTGCCTTCCAAAAGAAATTATAAGCGATTTCACGCCACTGTTCATAGCTTGAAAAATAGCTTGGCAAGCAATACTGAACCCCGCGAACACAAAGCTCAAACTTATAATGCGGTTGCGGGCGTCAGAGGACTAACGCCCCCTTATTGTTAATTATCCCTTCCGACTAAATAATCGATACTGCAATTGAAATAATCTGCAAGAATCCATAAAGGGTTGATTGTATATGTTAGCAAATCACATATAATCGTAGGGTGGTAGTCCTCTGACGCCCGCATCCAATTTGCCCGTTCGCGTCGTTGGTGGGTGCAATCG
>JAWXUT010000024.1:0-19295 GCA_044426075.1 Bacillota bacterium | reverse complement strand
AACATTAACAATATTTTCATTTACAAACTCAACCATGAACTGCAAAAAGCCCACAAAAAGTGGACTTTAGTTATACTTTTTTATCGCCTTTACACTATGGAATTTACTTTTTCATTTGACCTTTAAACACATTTGCTTGCATTAACGCGCGCGTTGTAGTATAATAATATATGGTGTTAAAGAGATTGCACGCAATGAATTTTTACTAAAATTGTGCAGAACCCCACAAAATAAATTAACAAAGGTGTTTTATGTTTAAAGATTACGATTTCAAGGCCTCTGAGAAAAAATGGCAAGATTATTGGTACAAAAACGATGTGTTTGAAGTTAAAGAAGACCAAAGTAAACCTAAATTTTACGGTCTAATTGAATTCCCTTATCCAAGTGGAGCGGGTCTTCACGTTGGCCACATTCGCGCTTTTTCTTCAATGGAAGTTATTGCAAGAAAAAAGAGATTAGAAGGCTATAATGTATTGTTTCCAATAGGTTATGACGCTTTTGGTTTGCCAACAGAAAACTACGCTATGGCAACAAAACAACACCCTCGTATCGTTACAGATAAAAATATTATTCAATTTGAAACTCAGCTTAAAAAAGTGGGCTATAGCTTTAACTGGGATAGAACAGCTGACACCACAAGTCAAGATTACTATAAATGGACACAATGGATTTTCTTGCAACTTTTCAAAAAAGGTTTGGCATATAAATCTACAACATTTGTAAACTTTTGTCCAAAATGTAAAGTTGTTCTTGCAAATGAAGAGAGCCAAAATGGCGTTTGCGATCGTTGCAACACTGAAGTTGTGCAAAAAGTTAAAGATGTATGGTTCTTAAAAATTAGAGAATATGCAGACCGTTTGTTGGAAGGGCTAGATAAAGTAAACTTTCCAGAACGCATAAAGGTAGAACAACAAAACTGGATAGGCAAAAGTAAAGGAGCAGATGTAACTTTCCAAGTAGTGGCTGGCGACAAAAAGCACCCTCTTGTAGTTTATACAACCCGCCCCGACACCATTTATGGCGCAACATTTTTGGTTGTATCACCAGAGCATCCAATATTAGAACAAAACAAAGATATCATTGCAAACTGGGATGAAGTTACAGCTTATCAAGATAAAGCAAAAACAAAAAAAGAGTTTGAACGTGTGCACCTTTCAAAAGAGAAAACTGGTGTAATAGTAGACGGAATGTATGCTGTAAACCCAATTACGGGAACCCAATTGCCACTTTTTATTGCAGATTATGTAATGATGGATTATGGCACAGGTGCTATTATGGCAGTACCCGCCCACGACACGCGCGACTGGGAATTTGCAAAAGCCTACAACTTGCCAATCATTCAAGTAATTGATGGCGAGGGCGTTGATATTGAGCAAGAAGCCTACATCGCAAAAAAAGGCGGAACAATGATAAACAGCGGAATAGTAAATGGTATGGAAGTACAAGAGGCTATTTCAACAATGATAGAGCATATGGCAAAACTAGGCTGTGGCGAAGCAAAAACAGATTTCAAAATGAAAGACTGGGCGTTTAATAGGCAACGCTACTGGGGTGAACCAATTCCTATTGTAAACTGTCCACACTGTGGTCAAGTACCAATGAACGAGTGCGATTTACCATTAACATTGCCCGTACTAGAAGATTTTTCACCTACAGATGACGCATCATCACCATTGTCAAAATGCACCGACTGGGTAAATACAGTTTGCCCTAAGTGTGGTGCACCCGCAACGCGTGAAACTGACACAATGCCACAATGGGCAGGAAGCAGTTGGTATTACTTGCGTTATATGAGTCCAAAATGTGATACAGCAGTAGTTGATCCAGAAGCATACAAATATTGGGGTCAAGTTGACTGGTACAATGGCGGAATGGAGCACGTTACACGCCACTTAATATACAGCCGTTTTTGGAATTTATTCTTATCTGACATCGGTGTAGTAAGTCACGAAGAACCATATATTCGTCGTTCAGCACAAGGATTAATATTGGGTTCAGACGGCGAAAAGATGAGTAAGTCACGCGGAAACGTAGTTAATCCAGATGATGTTGTAAAACAATATGGCGCAGATGTATTGAGATTATTTATAATGTTTATCGGCGATTACGAAAAACCAGCTCCTTGGAATCCAGATGCAATTAAAGGCGTTGATAGATTTATGCACAAGGTTTGGAACCTACAAAACTGCATTAAAGATTGCGATACAACCGACTTAAATTTAGATGCGCTTATCAAAAAGGTATCTGAGGATTATGAATCAATCAAATTCAACACAGCAATTGCCGCATTGATGAGTGCTGTAAACGTAATAACAGCGCGTGGAGCAGTTACAAAACTAGAGTTAAACACTATTGCCCTCTTGTTGTATCCAATTGCACCACACATGACAAGCGAGTTATATATGATTCTAAATAATGAATATATAGATAAAGCCAGTTTCCCAACGTATGATGAAACAAAGTTGTTGCAAGCAACAGTAGAAATTCCAGTACAAGTTATGGGTAAACTAAAGGCGCGCATAAGCATTGATGTTGATAGCACACAAGAAGCAGTACTTGAAAAAGTAAAAGAATTGGGCTTACTTAACGGCAAAAACATAATAAAAGTTGTTTATGTTATGAATAAGATCATCAATATTGTTGCAAAATAGTATTGATTGTAAAAAATTAACAAAAAAAGGTAAAAACTTAATCTAGTTGCTTGATTTATATTCGCAAAAAGGTTATTATATTAATAGACAAAAAAACAAAGTTCAGGAGGAACTATAATATGGCAAATAATGTTAGAGTTGCTATCAACGGATTCGGTAGAATCGGCCGTTTAGCTTTCAGACAAATGTTCGGCGCAGCTGGTTACGACGTAGTTGCAATCAACGATTTGACAAGCCCAAAAATGCTTGCTCATCTTTTAAAGTATGACTCAGCTCAAGGCAGATATGCTCTTGGTGATACAGTTGTAGCTAAAGAGAGCTCAATCGTTGTAGACGGCAAAGAGATTAAAATCTACGCAGAAAAAAATGCTGCAGATCTACCTTGGGGTGAGATCGACGTAGACGTTGTACTAGAGTGCACAGGTTTCTACACAGCAAAATCAAAAGCTCAAGCTCACATCGATGCAGGCGCTAAAAAAGTTGTTATTTCAGCTCCAGCTGGTAATGACCTACCAACAATCGTTTTCTCAGTTAACGAGAACGTATTGACACCAGATGACAAAATCATCAGTGCTGCTTCTTGCACAACAAACTGCTTGGCTCCAATGGCTAATACACTAAACACACTTGCACCAATCGCAAGCGGTATTATGTCAACAATCCACGCTTACACAGGCGACCAAATGGTTCTTGATGGTCCTCACCGTGGTGGTGACCTACGCAGAGCACGTGCTGCTGCTGCTAACATCATTCCAAACAGCACTGGTGCTGCTAAGGCAATCGGCCTAGTTATCCCAGAGCTTAACGGCAAACTTATCGGAAGCGCACAACGTGTTCCTGTTACAACTGGTTCAACAACAATTCTTGTTGCAGTATGTAAAGGTGAAGTTACTAAAGAAGCTATCAACGCAGCTATGAAAGCAGCAGCTTCAGATTCATTCGGTTACACAGAAGAAGAGCTAGTATCTTCTGATATCGTTGGTATCAGATATGGTTCATTGTTCGATGCAACTCAAACAATGGTTAAATATATGCCAGAAATCGATGCTACAGAAGTTCAAGTTGTTAGCTGGTACGATAATGAGAACAGCTACACAAGCCAAATGGTTAGAACAATTAAGTACTTCGCAGAACTTAACTAATTCTATTACACTAAAGATGAAAAGGCAGTCTGCGGACTGCCTTTAATTTTGCACAAAAAAAGAGGGGTATTATTTATTATATACACCCTCTTTTAAATTTTATTTTAAAAAACTATTGTTTATCTTCTTGCGCTTTTTCTGCTCTCGCAAAGCATTCTTCAATATATGCACATACTTTGTCATGACAAATTGGGCTTATCTTTGCAAATAAAATCATATGATAACAGTGGTTGTCTAAAAGTCTTGTGCTTTTAAATGACTCAAACTCGCAGCCGTGCTTTTCAAGTGCTGCCTTAAACATTTCACCGTGACCCTTGCAAAAATAATCGTGCTCGGCGTAACATAACATTACATTGTTATAATTGCTGTCAATGTAGTTATCTATATTAAGTAGCTTTTCATACTTATATCCTTCTTTGTTTTTGGAATATTCTTTAAAAGTCATTCCCATAAACAACTCTGCCGTTGTGCGATTTACTCCAAATGGGCTTGGTTTTGATATTACATCCAATACACGAACTGGTGGGCAAAATGGCACCAAACATTTAATGTCAACCGTAACTTTAGGCATATTCATTTCTAAACGATAGCTTTCATTTTTTATCATAGCGTAAACCATACTTACAAGATACGCACCCGCAGAATCACCACTCAACACAACGCGATCTAAATCTAAATTAAACCTATCTTTAATTTCGTGCAAATAGTTAATAGATGCAATAATATCTTCAATAACTGCTGGAAATGGGTCAGTAACTGCCAATCTGTAGTTTGGCACATACACAAAATAACCGCGTCTAGCAAGCTCTTCACTTGTATATTTTCTTTTGCCTTTATCGCCAGAAACAAATCCACCACCGTGTATGTTTATAAATACTGGTCTTTTAACGCTTAGGTCACCTTTATAATAGCAATCTGCCTTGCAAATGTCATAATCGTTGCAAAACTGTATGTCCTTTTCGCAAGTAATGCCTTCGATTTTTACCCTAGCGTGAATTGGATTAAATAGCTTATTGATTATTTTATAGTAAAATAATACAATATTCGTTCTTGTTTGTAAACTTAAAATTGTTTTCATTGTACTCCTAACAACATATCTGTTGTAATATGTAATTATTAATGCCCTATTGCATATGCCCTTATGCAAAAAAACAGCACATAATCATTATACCACTTTCAAAATAAAATTAAAACTAATTGACTGCACTTACTGATTTTTTTTAAATACATTATCTAAAAAAATACCGCCAAGCAGTAGCTTGGCGGTATAAATCAAATTTTGATTTAGATTATTTGTTTATTGTGTTTTCGTTAACTCTTCTGTTTTGAGCTTCCATAAAACTTGTTAGATAAGGAGATTGGGCAATAACTATTGGGGTAGTAGTTTGTGCTGGTTGAGCATTTTCTACTACATTATTATCGTCGTCACTATCATCTTCTTCATCGTCTTTTTTGTCATCTACAAAGTTTGCTTTGTATTGGCTCTCACGCATAAATCCTAACATCAATGCAAGTATAGCAACTATTCCTGCAAAGAAGTAGATAATATGACGGGTAGCATACAAGTGAGTAACTGCAATCAACAATCCATTACTTTGGAACCAAGCTGTGTGCATGTAATCAAACACACCACGTTCTTCAGTTGTGTTGTCAATTATAAGACCCATAAAGCCGTCTTCTCCATCTAAATCGAAGTAGATGTTAATAGCGTCGCCAGCAACTTCCTCACTTGCGATACCTTCATAAAGCACATCGTGCAAAGCTTCAGTTAGCGCATCCAATCCACCAACACCAGCAAATGCTGAATCAACAAGACTCAAAATATCACTATAGTCGCCCAATAAGCTTGTCAAATCAAGTGTGATTGGGTTTGTCATATCAAGGATTGTCCAAGTAACATCATAGTATTCACCATCAACCATAACTTGATACTTCTCATTTTTGTACATTGTTTCGCCGGTTTCCTCATCAATATAAGAGTAATCTCTTTGATTTATAACCAAGTGAACAACTGCTGCAATTGTCATACGATCGCTATCAGCAAGTGTGAGCCAAGGGCCGTTTGCGTTTATAACAGTGTAGCCAACCCTATGTTGTGAGTAGTATTGATTGTCAATTAGATCAGAAACTTCTTGTGTGAAGCCCATTGCTAGATATTCTTCAAGAGTATATTCTGACAAGTTGCCGTTAGCAACGTTCATAGTAATGAATTCATCTAGCATATCGGCAAAATACTCTGATTCGCCTTCGTAGTTTTCAATTAGATCTGTATACTTAATTGTACCAGATGTTGCGTCTGACAAGATATCTGGCAAGAACACATCAATTGCGCCCCAAACACCAGCAGTTAGCAATACACTTGATACTACCATAACAGCTGTACCACGGCGAACCTTTTTAACAGTTGTAGCTTTTTTAGCTTTTCTACCAGTTATAAGAACAATGATTGTAAATACCACTAATAATAGCGCTGTTACTACAACACCCGCCCAAGGCCAAAAGCCGTAGGTGATGTTATCCATAATCATATCCCAACTTTCCCAGATAACTAATCCAAGCATTAAAGGGAATCCTAAGAAATATAGCAAGAATTTTGCGAATTTTTTCATATTACTTTACCCCCTTTTTAGCAACAAGTTTGTCCATAAGCTCTTTTTCTTTCATTGAACTATAGTATGAAACCATAATTCCAATTGCGATTGCGCCAGCAAATACATAGAAGTAGTTTCTAGCTACAAAGTATGGATAAACATCTGACATCCACATTTCAGCGATCTCAATTGTTTGGAAGGTCTTTTGAAGAGTTTCCCAGCTTTGTGCTGTTTCACCAGTAGCGTCAAAAGAAATTTCACCAACTTTTGAAGTTAGGTTAAATTCATATGACCCGTCATCTTCAAAGTCGATTGTAAATGTGCTTACTAGAACTGAACCCAATTTTCCACCGTGAATGATGCCATAGTATTTTGCATAAGCATATGCTTGCAAATCTTCATCTTCAATAAAGTGGTAGATTGAATATGTTGTTGGGCTTTGATAGTTACTATATTGATATAATAGATCAAATAGTTGTGTTTTACTAAATCCGAATGCGTCTAGGAATGGCTCAATATCTGCAAAACATAAATCTGGATTTGCAAGTAATTCTGTTAAATTCAAAGTACTTAAATCTAATCCACCTAAATCTAAATCCAATTTACCCAATAGAGACACTAACGAATCGTCTAGTTTTTCAAGTATAGCAACTAGATCATCATTTTCACTAATTTCTGTGCCAAGTACACCAAGGATTTCATCAAGTCTTTCATCTGTTAGATAGTAACCAGTAGCTGAACCGTCTTCTCCGTAAGCAAGTTCCCACTCGTCAGCGGAGCTAATGTAATCTGAACTTAAACCTCTGCAGTATAAATCCCAAGCGCTACCTGTTGCATACAAATCTTCTAGTGCTGCATCAAGTTCATCATTGATATTTATACCCATATCAGCGTAAGCGTAAGCTGTGCCGTAGTATGTTTCAATAATCTCACGAGCTTGCTCATAACCGAACAAATAACCGTCAGAATACATTCCGTTTGCGCTGTAGTAGGCAATACTGTAACCGTCTTCAACCATAGTAACTTCAGAACCATCTGTGTTGCTACCAAAGCTTTTACCACTATAATTAATGTAGTAATACTCTAAGAAATCATCAAGAGTTGTGATAGCGCTTGTACCTTTACTTTCGTAGTTTAGTATAGCCGCTTCATATGAACCGATATCAGTATCATATTCTTCAATAATTGCGTCTCTGTAATCGTTAAAAACTGATTGTATAACTACCTCTGTGTAGAAAACAGGGGCTGCTGCTACAACAAAACCTAGTATTGCAACGATAACCGACTTTGTCTTTTTGCTCTTAACTAGTTTAGCCAAAATCAATTGAATTACGAACACTACTACTAACGCAATAGCGATGTATTTAACTAACAATTGTCCGTCACCTAGCAATGCAGTAACACCATCACTGCTGCCTGTTGGATAAGTTTCAGCTGCTTCTTTAACAAAATAAACTAGAAGTGGCAAGCCAAGTACATAGCTTAACACTTTTAGGATACGCCAACGCATAGCTTTTGACTTGATTTTTTGTGAATCCATTAGTTACTCTCCTTATAAATGGTATGTTTGTAAAATAATACACATACATTATAACTTATATAATAGTATATGTCAATATATAAAATTCATAAATTTATCACATAAGTAATGCACAATTTTCAAATAGATACCGCTTAGCACACATAAAGCGCCAAAAACAGCTATAATCGTGCTATTAACAAAAATACTATTAGAAATTTATTTTCATTATAAGTGAAAATATTTTTTTACTTTTTTTTTAGAGTGGGGTTGTTGCAAGGCGGAATAAAGTGTGCTATACTACTGCTATGAAAGTTTATGGAGATTATCACACCCACACACATTACAGTGACGGTGTTGCAAAAGTGGAGCAAAATGTTGCAGTAGCAATAGAAAAAGGTTTACAAGAGTTGGCTATAACAGACCACGCTTTTGGCAACCCAAGTACTTGGTCATTAACGCGCGAAAAATTCGCAAGTCAGCTTGTTGAAATCAACGCTATGCGCGAAAAGTTTGGTGACAAGCTAACAATATATACTGGTATTGAAGCAGATATTGTGGGTACCGATGGCGAGCTGGATATAAGGCAAGACGAGGTGCATCAATTTGATGTATTGGTAATGGGATATCACTCATTTGCTAAGCCTAAAGATTGGCAATCATTTAAGGATATATTTTTAAGTGCGCATTTAAGGATGATAAAGTTCCCTAGTAAAGAAGATATTGCGCGCAACACGAAATCTATTATTGAATCAATTAAAAGATATCCAATAGACATATTAGCCCACCCCAACCACCTCTTTAAAGTGGATTGTTATGAGCTAGCAAAAGCTGCAAGTGACTATGGTGTATATATGGAATTAAACGCAAAGCACATTAACACATTGTCGCATGAAGCATTCGAAAAGATGTTAACCACAGATGTTAAATTTTTGATAAATAGTGACGCCCACAAAGCCGAGCGCATTGCAAATTTTGAAAAGCCCTTAGCCTACGCTAAAAAGCACAATATGGATTTATCGCGAATAGTAAATTTACATTCCACCCCAACATTTAAAAAGAAATCATAAATACATAAAAAAGAACCGTTTTTCAGCGGTTCTTTTTATGTGTTGTTAAATTAGCATTTTTGCATCAATCTTAGATAGAATACAACAGTTTTAATGAGGTTATCTATTTGAATTCGCTCATTATGTCCGTGAATATAACCACGCTCTGCCTTAGTCATTTCCATTGCACTAAATCTGAAAACCTTGTCGCTTATGCGCGCATAATGCCTAGAATCACTACAAGCCATCATTAAATAAGGTGTAGGAATGGCATCATCCCAAGTTTCCACAACAGTTGCGAACAATTTTTTATATCCCTCACATGAAGTGTCACTATTGGGGGAAGGATTGCAGTATCCCGTTGCATATACAGCAATTTTTTCATTATTTACAACTTTAGTTAAATCTGCAACAGTGCTTTCTACTGTTTCTCCTGGAATTAGGCGCATATTTGCCACCATTTTTGCCTCAGTTGGAATAACATTTGCAGCCTCACTAGCGCTCATCATAGTAGCACCAAAAGTGGTACGCACAATTGCATTTAAGTCGCCGCCCATAAGTTTTGTTGCAAGCGCTAACAATGGCTTAAACAACCACATGTTGGCAAAAATAACCCTTATTGGCAATATTGACTCGCGTGCAAGTGTATCTAACATCTCGCTTCCCGCACCCGATAGCCTCATTTTAAAGTTGTGCTTTTCAAGCTTTACCATTGCCTTAGATAATTCGCCAACAATAGTGTGCTTTGGTGGAGTACTTGCGTGACCACCAGAACTCTTCATTTCAAAGTTGGCATCCATTATGCCCTTTTCTGCTGTGCCGATAACCGCAATAGACTTTTTAACACCAGGGAATACGCCCGTTACAACTGCTCCACCCTCGTCTAAAATAAGACCAATTTCAATATTATTTTTCTCAAAATACTCTACTATAAATGGAGTGGTTTCACCCCTAGTTTCTTCATCTCCGCCAAAAGATAGATATATATCGTGCTTAGGTACAAAACCGCGCTTTAACAACTCTTCTGTAGACTCTAGGATACTACATAGCGTGCCTTTGGTATCCAAAGTGCCTCTTCCCCACATTTCACCGTTTTCAATAATTGCATCAAAAGCGGGTTTATCCCACGCCTTTTCATCTGCCGGAACAACGTCAAAATGCGACATAAATATTGTAGCATTGCCTGGATTTTCGCCCTTCCAATGATACAACAATCCTCTAGGTTTAAACTGCGTTTTTGTAAGGTGTTTTGCGATTAAAGGATATTCATTATCAACAACTGCATAAAATTTTTCAAACTCTGCATTATCTTCTAAACTCCTATTATCATATGAAATTGTCTTACAACGAATCATCTTTTGCATATTGCTAACTATGCGTTCGTTGTCAACAACCTCGTTGCTGCCTTGAAGTTTTTCAACCTTTTTAGGTTTAAACTTTGCAGTTTTTATTGTTATAACTGCTACTAAAATTGCCACTAATATGACTGGAATTATCCACCACATAAAGACCTCCATTATTTATATATTACAGATTGCTGTAAGAAAATGCACTCGGTACATTTTTATAAGCTAATTGTGCTAATTTATATTTTTTCGTACAAAGAAAGTGCCACCCGCAAGCCGTCAACCGCTGAAGACGTTATGCCACCCGCATATCCCGCGCCTTCACCCATAGGATAAATACCCGCAATGTTACTAACAAAATTTTCATCTCGCAATATTCTTAAAGGAGAACTTGAGCGCGTTTCAACACCGGTTACTACAGCGTGTGGTGAAGCGAAGCCTTTTATTCTTCTATCGAAAATATTTATGCCTTGTTTTATGCCATTTACTACATATTTTGGTAGAATATCGCGCATATCGCAACAAACTACACCCGGTTTATAGCTAGGGACAACAGCCCCCAACTTGTGTGACGACTTGCCTTTTAATAGGTCACCCACCGTTTGCACGGGCGCTTTATAACTGTTGCTAACCGCAAACGCTTTCCTTTCCCACTTGCGCTGGAACTCTACACCCGCTAGCGCGTGTTCACTATCAAAGTCTTCGGGAGTTACATTAACCAACACCGCTGCATTTGCATTTTGTTCATCACGATTAAAATTGCTCATACCGTTTGTAACCACTGCGCCCTCTTCACTTGTTGCGGGCACAACTTCTCCGCCTGGACACATACAAAATGTGTACACACCTCTGCCGTCTACAGTTTTTGCACTCAGCTTGTAGTCGCTAGGTGGCAAGCCTTTAGGTGCACCCTTGCCATATTGGGCAACATCAATTTCCGATTGCTTGTGCTCTATGCGAACACCAATTGAAAAGGTCTTTGGAACCATACTTATACCTTTAGTAGATAACATCTCAAAAGTGTCGCGTGCACTATGACCTATGCCCAAAAGCAAGTGGTCACAATCCATAATTCCGATATTTGCACCCTCTGTTTCAATCGCAGAAACTCTGCCACCGACAGTTTTAATGTTTGTCATTTTGGTGTCGAATAGCACTTTCCCGCCACATTCAATTATTCTATTGCGGATATTTTTTACAACCACTTTTAAGTAGTCTGTACCAATGTGTGGGCGGGCTAAACTTTCAATTTCTGGAGGAGCGCCATATGTCACAAACTCGCCAAATACTATCCCAATCAAGTCACTTGAGGTACCCGTATTGAGCTTTCCGTCCGAAAATGTACCTGCACCACCTTCACCAAATTGTATATTTGTGTTGGGGTTAAACACACCAAATGTCTTTAATGCCTCTACGCATTTTGTGCGCTCTTCAACAGCACTTCCGCGCTCAATAATTGTAGGATTTAAACCTAATTCACTAAGCAATAATCCCGCAAATAAGCCCGCGGGGCCACTGCCTACTACTATGATTTTTTGGGAGCTACTTTTTTTGGATAGCCCTAAATCGCGTATTCTTCTTTTAACTGGAATATATTGATCATAATTATTTATACTAGCTTGCCTTTCATTTTTCACACCAACAGCCACTGTCATAACGTGGGTGATGTTATCTTTTTTTCTAGCATCAATTGACTGCTTTAAAATTTTTGTAGTTGAAATATTGCTTGTTGACGTGCTCAATAAACTTGCGCATATCCTTGTGATATCTGCATCAGTATAACCTATTGGCACTTTTACATTTGTTAATTTTATCATATCTTTTCACCTATAGCTAATGCCGATGCGGTTGCCCACAACAAATTGTGTCCACCACAAACTCCGTCTACATTTACAACTTCGCCCGCCACATATAGTCCTTCATATTTACCACTTTGCATACTACTTAAATCTAATTCTTTTAAGGATACGCCACCGCTCATAACTTGCGCAAGTGTATTTGACCCAATCCCCTTAATGTCAACATTATATTCCATAATCAAAAGTGCGAGTTCTGCTATGTGATTATCGCCGGCTTGTTGCAATCTCTTTTTTAAATTATTGCAAATTTCTTTGTGGAACAACGTTTCAATACTATGTCCAGCTTTACTTAGTGCGGTTAGTGTATTGATAATCTCTTGCGCGTTTTTATCGGGCATAAAGTTGAATACAAATTCTGCGTGCCCCCTTCTTTTTCTTGCGAGTGTTGCGCTTAATTCAAATATCGCACTGCCAGACACGCCATTATCTTTAAAAATTACCTCATCAACACAGCTTGCAACAGCAACTCCATCAACTCTTAGTGTAACTCCGCACTCGGCTCGCACGCCTTTCAATCCGCGAATATACTGTGTATCCGTTAAAATTGGCACTAATGAGGGCACAAAACCAATAGTTTTTATTCCCATTTTGTCAAGAATATATAAGCTATCTGTGCCAAAAGTTGCATTGCTTCCAGTACAAAAGACTATATTTTTTGCCTTAAATGCGCCATAATTAACAAAATATATCTCATTTTTATCAATTGATGTAACTTCTGTGTTGCAGTGTACTGTAATATTTAAGTCTTCCACTTGTTTTCTTAGCGCATTTTGCACGCTACTTGCTTGCATACTATATGGATAACATCTGTTATCTACACATTTTATAACTATGCCAATTGATTTCCAAAAGTCCAACACATCAGCATATGTGCATACTTCAAAAGTCTTTTCAACTGCGCAACTATTATACGCCGAAAAACTGACTTCACTGGGCATAATATTGCATTTCCCGTTGCCAGTTGCAAGTATTTTTTTGCCAAGCCTATCATTTTTTTCCAATATTGCTACAGTTAAGCCTTTGCGCGCTATTGATATTGCGGATACCAGTCCACTGACTCCTCCACCTACAATAATAGCATCGTATATCATATACTTCTCCTTGTTGAGTTATAAAATTAGGCTGACATATGCCAGCCCAATATACATTTTATCAACTAATTAATCAGCGTTTATTAGCAGTTCGTTGCTGTTTCTTGTGCAGAAATAAACCCTTGCTTCATATGGATTTAGCGTGAGTCCATCTGTAAAAACTTTTGGCGCGTTTGGATAGTTACTCATAACAAGCTCTGCCCCTCTTGCACCTATATCCACTGCGTTGTAGTTTACAACTTTTTCTTTAAAGTTACAAATTACAACATATCTTTTGTTGTCAATACTGCGCTCATATGCAAATATTTTATTGCTACGAGGGCTGTATTCTTTATAATCTCCGTCGCGAATTATGGCGTTGCCTTTTCTGAATGCGATAAGTTGCTTGTAAAAACTCAACACTGAATTGACATTTTTATTTTGCATTTCCGCATTAATTGAAGTGTGGTCTGGATTAATTTTCATCCAAGGTGTGCCAGTAGTGAATCCTGCACCCTTTTCTCCGTTCCACTGCATTGGGGTGCGCGCATTGTCGCGTGCGCGTTTTGCCATAACACGTTTTGCAATAAATAGTGCGGGTCTTAAATACTTGCGAACCATTGCAAAAACTTGCTTTGAAGCTATATCTTCATATTCATCTTCTTTTAATTGAATATTTGCCATACCAAGTTCTTGTCCTTGATACACATATGGTGTTCCTCTTAAAAAATGGAGCGAAATAGCCAACATTTTTGCAAGTTCTTTGCGATAAATGCCATTTATTTTACCATAACGAGAAACTGACCGAGGTTGGTCGTGATTTTCATAATAAAGAGTGTTCCAGCAATCTTTGGGTAGGTTTTGCCAGCCCGATTGCACAGCTTTAAACTTTGCAAGCTTCATGCCCATTGGGATTACGCCCATAAACATATCACTTTCCATAAGCTCAAATGTAATTGCAGAATCAAGTTCTGCGCGGCTTTCTGCAACAACAGGTTCAACTGCTGTCATATTAACGCCTATGCACTCGCCCACAATCATAGTGTCATATTTACTCCACGATTCGCGGTTAAGCTCTTGCATATACTCGTGAAAATGTTCGCCCAAAACAAAGTGTTCATCTCCGCAAGTAATTGGATTAAATTTTCCGTTAGGAAGACCCTTGTTTTTACTAACATATGTAATTACATCACAACGGAAGCCGTCTACCCCCAGCTCTAACCAATAATTACTTATATCAATAACTTCGCGCCTAACTTTTGGATTATCCCAATTTAAATCGGGTTGCTTTGCACTGAACAAATGTAAAAACCATTCATCAGTTGTGCTGTCATACTTCCACGCAGAACCCGTAAAGCGTGAAGTCCAGTTGTTTGGTGGCTTTTTGCCATCTTTTCCGCTACCTTTACGCCATATATAATAGTCGCGATAGGGATTATCTTTACTTTTTCGGCTTTCTTCAAACCAATTATGCTCATCTGATGTGTGGTTTACAACTAAATCCATTACAAGTTTGATGCCACGTTTGTGCATCTCTGCAATCATCTCTTTGAAATCATCAAGCGTGCCAAACTCGGGGTTAATGTCCCTATAATTTGAAATATCGTAACCATTATCATCGTTAGGTGAGCAGTATATGGGGGACAACCAAACGGCCGTAACCCCCAAATCTACCAAGTAATCTAACTTTGATATGATACCTTGCAAATCGCCTATTCCGTCACCATTGCTGTCACAAAAACTGCGTGGATAAATTTGATAGAAAACTGCATCTTTGTACCATCTTGTCTTCATACTGTAACCTTTAAACTATTTTGTTTCTTCTAAAAGTTTTTTCAAACCATAGTATTGCATATCGAATACATCTTTAGCTGTTACGCTATCAAATAGCTTCTTGCCAAGTTTTTTATCAAGTTTGCGATATCCTTTGTAGTAATTTTTGAAGATGTAACGTGCAAAAGGAATAAGTACAACTGGTTTACGAATCATAGAATACTTAAATGTATGAGGTTCCATTGTCATAAAGCCGCTGTAGTTTCTTGCGCTTAGGTCTGCAAAAATTTCTGCATATTTGCCGTCGCCGTAACCAATTGGAGTTTCTGTACCAGTTTCCCAATCACAATCTTTGATGTGATAGTAGTCAACATAGTCTTTCATCAAGTGGTAAGCTGCTAGTGGATCTTGCTTTTCTTGTACAAAGTTGCTTGCATCGTGGATAAGTCTTAGTTGTGGGTGGTTGATTGTTTTCATGATGTCAACACAGTTTTCTGCACTGTAACCATAAATACCCTTTTCATTTTCGTGAAGAAGTGTAATTCCTGTACCTTCAACAACTTCAACATATTTTCTTAGCTTTGCCATAACAACATCTCTGTAATCTTCCAACTTCTCGTCTGAACCGAAGTTAAAGCTGAATATTCTTATGTATTTGCAATCCATAATTTTACAAATTTCAACAAGGTTTGCAAGTTGCTTAAGTTGATTTTCAAAACCTTGCTCATCTTTAATGCCAACTTTACCAACTGGGCTACCGATTGAGCTGAATTTGATGCCAGCAGCATCAAGTCTTGGTTTTATTTGTGTTTTGAACTCTTCTGCACTATAACTAGTAATTCTTTTACCATCTACGTGGCGTGGGCAAAGGTAAGCTTCGCCATACTCTTTAATAGTTGCAATTTGAACATCAAGGTTTCTGCTAACTTCATCATAGAAACCTGAAATTTTAACGTCTAACATTATATTCCCTCCTAAAAATTAAACACCTGAATATGAACTAAATCCGCCATCAACTGGAACAGTGATACCTGTTACAAATGCGCTAAATTTATCATCTAATAGCCACAAAAGTGTGCCTAATAACTCATCAACTTCGCCGAATCTACCCATTGGTGTGTTTGACAAAATTTTGTGTGTACGTGGTGTTGGTTCGCCTTTATCGTCGAACAACAATGCTTGGTTTTGCGCTGTAACAAAGAATCCAGGAGCAATTGCATTAACTCTGATTTTGCTATCTGCAAAGTGAACTGCTAGCCATTGTGTAAAGTTGCTAACTGCTGCTTTTGCTGCGCTGTAAGCTGGGATTTTTGTTAGTGGGCAATATGCGTTCATACTGCTTACGTTAAGAATAACACCACCGTTTGCAACCATTCCGCGTGCAAAAACTTGTGTTGTCATCAAAATACCTGTAAAGTTGATGTTGAATACAAAGTCAATGCCTTTTTTATCAATATTGAAGAATGTTGTGATATCTGATTTATCGATATCGCCAGCTTCGTAATACTCTTTTGTTGTTGATGCTGAAGGATGATTTCCACCTGCACCATTAATCAAAATATCAACTGGGCCGAACTCTGCAACAACAGCGGTGTAGCAAGCTTCTAGGCTCTCTTTTTCAAGAATGTTAGCCATAAATGCTTTAGCAATTCCGCCTTCTGCAACGATTTCAGCAGCGTATTTTTCTGCGTTTGCTAGGTTGATATCAAGTAGAGCAACTTTAGCGCCCACTTTTGCAACAGCTTTTGCAAATGCACTGCAGATAATTCCGCCAGCACCTGTAATAGCAATAGTTTTTCCTGTAAGATCAAATGTCTTGTTCATTTCCATAATTATGCGTTCTCCTTTCTAATAGCTTCAATTAAACCGCTAAGATATGTTGCGCCCAAAGCTCTATCAAATAGACCGTAGCCATATTTACCAGTTTCGCCCCAAATCATTCTGCCGTGGTCTGGTCTGATATAACCCTCAAAACCACCTTCGATAAGTGCTTTAATGATGCCATAAATATCCAAACTACCACACTCTGTTGGGTGAGCAGTTTCTTGGAAGTCTTTTGCACCGGTATACTTAACGTTACGTACGTGAGCAAAGTGGATACGACCCTTAGCTGCACCAATCATATCGATTAAGTCATTTGATTGGCTTGCGCCATAACTACCAGTACAGAATGTTACACCATTATAAACAGAATCATTTAAATTTAAAAATTTAACTAAATTTTCTTTGTTTGTTATGATACGTGGCAAACCAAAAATACCCCATGGTGGATCATCTGGGTGGATAGCCATTTTTACGTCAAGTTCCTCACAAACTGGGATAATTTTATCCAAGAAATATTTCAAGTTTTCCCATAGTTTTTCGTCATCAACTTCAGCATATCTATTTAAAAGTGCGCGTAGTTCTGGTTTGCTATAGCTCTCATCCCAACCTGGCAAAGAAAGTTCACTTGTAAGTGGGTTCATAGCTAAAACTTCATCATCTACATAAGCCAAAGAGTGGCTTCCGTCTTGCAATGGGCACTCCATAGTGCTGCGCAACCAGTCAAAAACAGGCATAAAGTTATAACATATTACCTTAACACCATATTTTGCCAAGCGACGAATATTTTCGCAATAGTTCTCAATGAGTTCGTCGTAATTATTTGCTTTAAGCTTAATGTCCTCATGTACAGGAACACTTTCGACTACCTCAAAGGTCAAACCGTGGCTTTCAGCTTGGTCTTTAATAGCACGAATGCTTTCTTCACCCCAAACGTCGCCAACTGGCACATCATATACAGCAGATACAACTCCTTGCATTGTAGGAATTTGTGCAATTTTTTCGATGGCGATGCTGTCTTTTTCGCCATACCATCTAAATGTCATTTTCATACTTAATATTATACAATATAGTAGAAAAAATTTCAACCCATATTTACAAATTTTTGCCAAAAGTTTAGAATAAATTGTGTCAACACCAATACAAATATAATATGAATGTGGTTTTTAGCGGAATTTTAATAATTTCTTGCATAATGTTAGTATTTGTTGCACCCGAAACAATACTCCCCACTATGCTACAAGGGGCGCAAAAAGGGCTCTCGCTTGCTGTAACTCTGCTAGCAATTTACTCAATTTGGCTAACTGTACTGAAAATTTATGAAAAAACCAACACAACAAGATATCTTGCAAAGGCCATGAATCCAATAACAAAACGGATTTTTCCTAACGAGTCACTTGCAGCTTACTCCCACATAAATTTAAACCTTTCTGCAAATATTTTAGGTATGGGCGGGGTTGCAACACCAATGGGCATAAAAGCTATGGAAAACCTAACTCAAAAAAGGAACAAAATAATGCTAATAATAGTAAACAGCACCTCTTTACAGCTAATTCCCACAACAGTTGTAGCAATCCGTGCGGGGCTTGGCGCAACAACTGATATAATTTTATCATCACTTATAGTTAGCATTGCAACAACCACAGTAGGTATGATTTTAGTTAGGATATTAGTAAAATGATTTATATTATACCTATTATACTACTTGCCACATTTATACTTGCAGTTGTTAAAAAAGTAAACCTATTTGATAGTTTTGCCGACGGATTCCGTGAAGCGTGGGCGCTTATGCTAACACTAACACCATACCTTGTTGCAATTTTTATAGTTATGGAACTTATGCACGCAAGTGGCCTTTCAAGTTGGGTCGCCAGTGCATTAAATCCACTATTTTCGTTGCTAGGGATACCAAATGCGCTTACAGAACTAATAATCCTCCGCCCTCTTTCTGGCAGTGGAAGCCTAAGTGCGTTGCAATATATCTTTGAAACTTATGGAGTTGATAGCTATGAAAGCCGCGTAGCTAGCGCCGTTATGGGTGGCACCGATACCATATTATACATAACCGCAGTATACTTTTCAACCAGCAAAAATAAAAAGAGTGGGCTTGCAATCCCAATCTCAATATTTGCCTCACTCATAGGCACAGTTGTTGCGTGTATCGTATGCAAGTTTATATAAAAATTTGCGTTTCGATAACATTGCAAAATATATGCGGGTCAAGGGCAGTTTAACCTAATAAAAATATATTTTTTCAATCCTTATTAAAATGAAAAATTGAGGATTAATATATTCTAAAAATTTCTATTGCTATTTTCTGAGCTTTCAAAATTACAAATACAAAACTGCAAAAACTTGTTTTGTTATAACCCTTTACGCGGATATATTTTGCGATACAATAAATATGCGAAGGGACGCACTCTACTTCTTCTATTGCCACTTCCTTCGCTGAACTAAAAGACTTGCAAAATATA
>JAWXUT010000023.1:14594-19347 GCA_044426075.1 Bacillota bacterium | reverse complement strand
GGTCTGCGAATAACAGCCCTCGCAATAGCCACCCTTTGTTTTTGACCACCACTGAAGTTTCCGCCACCTTGCTCAACACGACTTTCAAGCCCGCCGTCTTTTTCTCTTACAAAAGTATCACTTTGGGCAATACGCAATGTATCCCAAATATCATCTTCTGACGCGTCCTCTTTACCATATAATAAGTTGGTGCGTATTGTTCCACTAAATAGCACCGAACGTTGTGGCACAAAACCTATCTTTTCGCGCAACACCTTTTGTTCAATCTCTTTAATATTAACGCCGTCAACTAAAATCTCACCCTCTTGTATATCATAGAAACGAGGTATTAAATTTATAACCGAACTCTTACCACTTCCAGTGCCGCCCACAATAGCAGTAACTTTGCCCTTTTGAGCGTGGAAAGTGATGTCTTTTAATATATAATTTTCAGCTCCTGTGCTATATTTAAAGTTTACATTTTTAAATTCAACACTGCCAACAGTTGTAAAGTTGTGGTTAGGTGTTTCTGCGTCAAGTATGCTTAGCTCTGTAGCCATAACTTCGTTAACACGCTCCGCGCTAGCAGATGCCCTTGGGAACATAACAAATACCGTTGCTAGCATTACCATTGCTGTCATAATTTGAGTTATATATTGGATAACCGCCATCATATCACCAACACTTATGTCGCTTACAAAGGTCATACCCCACATTGTGTAAACGCCGTCGTAGGCAATCTGACTACTTGCAACCCAAACAATGCCAACCATAACGCAGTTCATAACAACTGAAATAATTGGTGCCATTAATGCACAATATTTATTAACAGTGGTTGCTGTTTTTGTAACGGATGCATTGATTTTTTGGAATCTTGCACGTTCGCGGTCTTGTTGATTGAATGCCCTTACAACACGGATACCAGTTAAACTTTCACGCATAACAAGCGTCAATCTATCAATTTTTTGTTGAATTGCCACAAACATTGGGAAAACTATTTTAGCCGCCACAACACACGCAATTACAAGAATTGGGATTGCATAGCAAATAGTTAATGTCATAGGAACACTCAACTGACCCGCCAAAATAAATCCACCTATAAGTGTTATTGGAGCGATAAGCGCTGTACGCAAAATCAACAAGAAAACCGTTTGAATTTGGTTTATATCGTTGGTGCTCCTTGTAATCAAGCTGGCATTTGAATATTTATCAAACTCGTTTAGTGAGAATGTTTCAACCTTGCCAAATATCCTACTTCTTATACCCGCAGCAAACTCTGATGTTACTTTTGCACTACACTTAGCTGCGCAAACAGCACAGAAACAAGCTGCAATTGTAAGTAAAATCATATATCCGCCACGCGTTAATATGTAATTTAAATCTTTGGTTTGTATTGTTGCGCCGTCTGGCAACTTCATATCATAATATGTAACAATTGAATAACTAACTAAATTTGCTTCATCATTAGCAGCAGCTTCTTCCGCCGCAGCAACCGCTGTTCCGGTTGGGGTAAGCGTTAAATAATTCCCTAATTTAATAAAGAATGTGTTAAAGCTTGAAACTTCTTCATTTACATATTGATTTATCAATTTTAGTATGCGCGTCTCATTTGAATTTTGAGCATTCAATAGGTTTTCTAGCATAATTGTATTTTCTGCATACAAGCTGCCCGCGCTTATGTTTGTTATTGCACGTAAATCCGCATAAATCTCAAACAAGGCTTCTTGCGAATAACCATAAAACTCGCCTGGATCTTCAGCCGTACCAATATTATCTGTAATTAATTCTTTATATAATAGCGCCAAGTTTGCATTACTTGCGTCTGTCATTGCCTCATCATCAGTTGTGCCAAGTTCAGCGTCAATCCACTTGTCTCCATCATATTTATAAGCATAACCCAAAACTTCCGAACAGATAATTAGCTCGTAGTCGGGCATCATCTCTGGGCGTCCCGTTTCTGAATCACTGCTGTCATATAAATCAATCGTTGAAGTGGTGCCATCGCCGTTATCAACTTCATATGTTGCATAAATGTAAATAAGTTCGTCTTGATTAATTGCTTGACCATACTCGTCAGTTGCAAGTCTGTTTTCTTCCATATCAACTGGAATTGGTGTTAAATTGCCATATTCACTGTGCTTCATACAATAAATACAAGCTGTTAAAATCTTGCGGAAATCGTCGTCAGCCAACATACTGCCCGCGGATTCATCATCATCAACATCCAAAAGGTCGTTAACTGAAAGCGAACCGCTGTCTACTGCAATACTACCAGCATAAACAGCGCCAGTTGGTTCAGCTGGATCAACTAATTCAAAATATATTAGGGAATTTATTATAGCAGAAATCTCTGCACGCTCATCATCAGTGTAGCCCGTAACTGAGTCATCTGATGCAAAATCAGCATCCTTTTTTTGATAATTTTTGAGTCCGTCTATAAACGGTGTCATTACATCGTCAAACAACTCTTTGCTGTCTGCAACTGGAGTATCCACAAATACCATATTGTATGAACCAGTTGGATCAACTATTTTTAAAGCCGCACTAATATCGTACGTTGTAAAACCATCCACCATTTCAAAAACGGGGATTGTATCGCTGTCATAACCACTAATAGAAGATTCATCATCTACGTCGCCTAAAATACTTGGTTTTTCCATACTCTCGTATTTATAAAGGGATTCGTAGTCGAGATAAATACCATCATCAATAATTTCTGACATCTTTTGTGGCAAATATAGCTCGGCGACAGCTTGACAAGTTACAAGAACCAGTATTACTATCAAAATCCAAGCCATAGGTTTTAAGTTTTTAAATAATTTAAACATATTCCCTCAACACAGATGTTCTTATTAAAATTATAACACACGCACACGCGGGTGTCAAGATAGATTAGAAAATATGTTTTAAAATAAAACAATAAATATCATATAGTAAACACACAATTATCACTAAAGTTTATATTGCGCACCAGTAAAATGTTGCTACTCGTCTTCTGTGTAAAATTGTGAACAATATAATTTATGATAATAGCCTTTGTTCCTTAACAACTCGTGGTGATTGCCTTGCTCAATAATATTGCCATTATCCATAACCAAAATCAAATCTGCGTTGCGGATAGTTGATAATCTGTGAGCCACAACAAAACACGTTTTGCCGCCCATAAGCTTTAACATCGCTTGCTGAATGCGTTTTTCTGTAAGAACATCAACGTTGCTTGTTGCCTCATCTAAAATTAGGATACCAGCCTTTACAAGCATTGCGCGTGCAATTGTCAAAAGTTGTTTTTGTCCCTTAGAAATATTGCCACCGTCCTCATTTATATTTGTTTCATATTGGTTGGGAAGCGACATAATAAAGTCATGAATCTTAGCGTCTTTTGCACTTTGCACAACTTCTTCAAATGTGGCGTCTGGGTTACCATATCTGATGTTTTGGAATATTGTACCGTCAAAAAGCCATGTATCTTGCAACACCATTGAAAATGTTTTTCGCAAGCTTTTTTTGTTGAATGAATACATATCTTGGTCATCTATCAATATGCTTCCAGAATCAATATCATAAAAGCGCATTAGTAGGTTTATGAGTGTTGTTTTACCGGCACCAGTCTTGCCAACAATTGCAACAGTCTTGCCGCTTTCAACTTCAAATGAGGCGTTTTGCAGTACTGGAACATTGGGCACATAGCCAAAGTTCACATCCTTAAATGTAATTTTTCCGCGCACTTCAGCGGGCAAATCTGGCTTGTCGGTGTCCGCCACTTCTTCCTCTGTATCCAGTAGAGTAAACACCCTATTTGCAGCTGATAATGATGACTGCATTTCTCCCCAAAGGTTGGCGATTTCATTTATAGGACCCGAAAATTTTCTGCAATACAACACGCTAATTGTAATATCACTTAACGTAAGCATCTGCTGCATATACATATATCCGCCCACAATACACATCAATATTAATGATAAGTTGTTTGCAAGGTTTGTTAGTGGACCCAATGAACTTTGATATCTTTCTGCCTCAACTGTAGATTTAAACGCCTTTTCATTGAGCGCGTTAAACTCTTGCAAAAATACGGATTCTGCGTTGTATGCCTTGGTTGTAAAAAGCCCATTGATGTATTCTTCTGCATAACCGTTCATTGAGCCAAAGTTTTTAGACCGCTCCATAAACAACACGCGAGTCTTTTTGGTAACTGTGCGCGTTATAAGTACTGAAATTGGAATCGTAATTAATATTATTAACACGAGTATAAATGACACATCGAGTATCATAACAAATGAGAATGTAACCGTCATAAGTGCCTTAACAACCAACACGATATCGTGGGTTATTGAGGTGTTAATTAGCCCTAAATCATAAGAAATTACGCTTAAAATGTCACCAGTTTGCGTCTTGTCGTAGTATTTTACCGGAACTTTTGACAACTTATCAAAAATTTGATTACGCATTCTGACAAGAATTCTGCGCGACAACACCGTCATCAACACCGCATATGCATAGCCCAATATTGAGGACACAAGCTGAAACACGATTATTGAAAGCGAATAATAAGCTACCTTGTCAAAATTGGTGCTTTGGAAGCCGATATAATCTACAACTTCACCCACATATAGTGGAATATATAGTGCAAAAAGTTCGCTAATTATAACAAACACTGCCACAATAGCAATGGTTATTTTGTAAGGTTTAAAGTATTTTATTAGGCGAGATAGCACCTTTTTGCGGTCATAATTGCCCTTATCTGGCATACGAGGTCCGCGAGGTGGTCCGCCTAGTC
>JAWXUT010000023.1:0-14584 GCA_044426075.1 Bacillota bacterium | reverse complement strand
CCTAGTCCGCCACCGCCTGGGCCGCCCATTCTATTCATCGCTAACCCCCTTATCCATAGTTTGATATTCGTAGATATCTTGATATATCTCACTAGTTTTCAACAATTTCTCGTGAGTTCCCATATCAGAAACACGGCCGTTGTCAAGCACAATAATGGTATCTGCCCTCTCAATTGAACTGATACGCTGGGTGATTATAATTTTTGTTGTGTTTGTCATAGCGTTTAATCTATTTTTAATTTCGCGCTCTGTCAAGTAGTCAAGTGCGCTAGTGCAATCATCTAATAATAAAATTTCGGGATTTCCCGCAAGTGCACGGGCGATATAAATGCGCTGTTTTTGCCCACCGCTCAAGTTGGAACCATTGATGTCAAGTTGATGTGCAATTGTATCGTCATATTCAAACACAAAGTGCGCTTCGGCATCTTTTAATGCGCGGATAACTTGCTCGTCAGACATATCTCTACCGTAGCGAATATTTTCTGCCACACTGCCACGAATAATAAAATCATTTTGAAACACGCTTCCGAACACTTTTCTGTGACTACTTTCGCCAAGCGCCTTTATATTCAATCCATTTACTAAAATTTCGCCACTCTGGCAATCATAAAAACGAAGCAGCAGTTTAATAAGCGTACTTTTTCCGCTTCCCGTTGCCCCAATAATGCCCAATGTTTTGCCTTTATCTATAGAAAAACTAACGTCGCTAATATTATCTACATTATTATTGTAAGAAAAAGAAACATTTTTAAACTCTATCTGACTATCCGAAGTGGTCTGCTCGGAAGGCACGCATTCAAGCACATTGTCGCTTTGAAGCACGCTATAAATACGCCTAACCGAAGTTATCCCCTTAGTTGAATCAACAAATATGCGAGAAATTGCAATAGTCGCATTCAAAATCATAGTGTACGTAGTAGAAAAAGCAATTAATTCACCAATCTCCATTACGCCATTATTTATACGCTTTGCACCAAAAAACACCGCACAAAACAGTGCCATATTTAAAATAAATGTGGTTGCCGGCTGTGATACACCCATAATAATCGAACCCTTTTGTTCCGACTTAGACATAGTGGTATTTGCCTCTTTATACCTTGCAACCTCGTGGTCGGTTTTAGACAACGAACGTATGATTCGGACACCCGTAGCGTTCTCTCTGGTTACCCGAATTACATCTTCTAGATATCTTTGTGTCTTAGCAAAAATAGGGATACTGTACTTTGAAACTATAACAACCACCACCGCAATCGCAGGAATAGTAAGCGCTAAAATAAGTGTAAGCGTCCAATCCATCAATGCAGTAACACACAAGCCACCAATTAGCATAATAGGCGCCCTTATTCCCATACGCAGCATATTTCCAATAAAACTATTAACAACATATGTATCACTTGTAATTCTTGTAATAAGAGATGAATTGTCAATCTTATCGAGCTCTGAGCGACTTAAAACAGAAATCTTATCCATTAAATCTGTACGCATATTTCTAGTAATAGTAGCGCTACAAATTACGCTATAGTAGTTGCTATTCCTATTACAATAAACAGACAACAACATACAAACAAGCATCAAAAGCGCATACATCATAAGCATACTAACACTTTCTGTTGGCAGCACGTCATCAATTACTATAGCCAAAATTGAAGGTATAATTAAATCCGTCAAAGATCCCACGAACTTCAACATTATCCCCCAACACATCTTGAATTTAACTGGACTAAAGTACTTTTTTGTCATAATTACATTATAAACCTACAATTTTGTATAGTCAAATAAATATTGACAAATTTGCAAAAAAAAGACCAAAAGAAATAAACTTTATAGATTCTTTATTTAATGAAAAATGAAAAATTGTGGATTTTGATTTAAGCAAGTTTAATCGGGGAACAAATGGCAGAACTCAATACTTAAGATTGTAGGGTGGTAGTCCTCTGACAGCCCGCATCCACCCGTCGGGTGGAAGTAATAAGTAATATTGAATATTGAATAATTGCAGAACCCATAAAGGGTTGATTATATGGGAAAGTTGGAACGTATATTTCAACGCAGATGAACATTAAATCGTAGGGTGCGTTAGTCCTCTGACGCACCCTACGATTATACGATTTATCCGTGGCATAAACAACAACTAGGAGTCGTGTAAAAAGCCAGAGTTTGCGTGCATAACGAAGCGAACGCCCAATTTTAAAAATCCTAATGTATAAGTAACTTTTGAATTTTTAAAATTGGGCGCTCGTGATGTTGTGTGCGTGAAATATGGCGTTTGTAAGAACTAGAACTTATTCTTCCACTTACTTATGTTCAAAGAAATGTAAAAAGCCAGAGTTTGCGTGCATAACAAGCAAAGCCCCACTCGGCCGAAGATGAGTGTATATGGACATACTCGATTCTTTGGACTAGTGGGGCTTTGTGAAGTTAGGTGCGTGAAATATGGCTTTTTACTTGATTAGGGAGTGTCCGGTCATCTCATCTGGCTTAGCAATTCCCATCATATCTAATAGGGTTGGGGCTACGTCAGCTAGGATTCCGCCTTCTTCTAAAGTGAAGTTGCCGTCTTTAACCACTATAAATGGTACGGGGAAGGTGCTGTGTGGTGTAAATGCGTTGCCGTCTTCGCCGATCATTTTGTCTGCGTTGCCGTGGTCTGCGGTGATTATTGCAGCGCCGCCTACAGCTTTTATTGCATCAATTACACGTCCAACACACTCATCAACTTTGTTTACAGCTGAAACGGCTGCATCAAATACGCCGGTGTGTCCAACCATATCGCAGTTAGCAAAGTTCAAAATCATAACATCATATTTGCCACTTGCAATGTGCTCGCAAGCTTTAACAGTTACTTCTTCTGCACTCATTTCTGGTTGCATATCGTATGTTGCAACTTTTGGTGAAGCAATAAGCTCTCTATCTTCGCCAACATTTGGTGCTTCTACGCCGGAATTGAAGAAGAATGTTACGTGAGCATATTTTTCAGTTTCTGCTATTCTTAGTTGTTTTAAGTTGTTTTTTGCAATTACTTGACCCAAGTTGTTAACCAAACTTTGTGGTTTAAAAGCTACGCTCATTTCTGTGAAAGTTGCGTCATATTGTGTAAATCCTACATATGTTGGTGCTAAGAAACCTTGTTTTCTATTAAATCCGTCAAAATCTGCTTTGATGAATGCGCGGGTAATTTCTCTTGCGCGGTCGGGGCGGAAGTTGAAGAATATAATGCTGTCACCCTCACTAATTCTAGCTGTTGGTGTGCCGTCTGCCTTGGTGCAAACTATTGGTGAGATAAACTCATCTGTAATGCCCTCGCTGTAACTTGCCTTTAGCGCTGCAACTGGATCTTGAGCCAAAACGCCAACACCGTCTACAAGAGCGCTATAGCCCTTTTCAACTCTATCCCAACGATTGTCCCTATCCATAGCATAGTATCTGCCGATAACTGAAGCCATTGTGCCAAAGTTTTCTTCAGCCATAAATGCTTGCACGTCTGCTACGAAACCTGCGCCAGTAGTAGTTCCAACATCTCTGCCATCCATAAAGCCGTGAACATAAATGTTATCTAACCCTTCTTTTTTTGCAAGTTTGATTACTGCAAATAGATGCGCGATATTACTATGTACACCACCGTCTGACAACAAGCCAAATGTGTGCAATGCTTTGTTGTTTGCTTTTGCGTGTCTTATAGCTTTTAAAAACTCTTCATTTTGATAAAAGTCGCCGTCTGCTATTGATTTTGTTATACGAGTTAACTCTTGATAAACAGTTCTGCCCGCACCCATATTGATGTGGCCAACTTCACTGTTACCCATTTGACCGTCTGGCAAACCTACGTCTAATCCACTTGCGCCTATTGTTGTGTGTGGATAAGATTTCATTAGTTTTGCGATGTTTGGGGTACCACTTGCCGCAATTGCGTTACCGTTACTATCGGTATTGATACCATATCCGTCCATTATTATTAATGCGTTGAACATTATTATCCTCCATAAAAAAACGGAGACTAAACATATTATAGCGCGCCTATTTAGCTAAGAACGCTATAGTTGTTTATTCCCCGAAGTTGTTTTTAGTATTTAACTACTTTAGCAAAATCTTCTGCGTTTAGTGATGCGCCACCAATTAGACCACCGTCGATTTCTGGCATAGCCATAAGTTCTGTAGCATTCTTTGGATTCATGCTGCCGCCGTATTGGATACGTAGAGCGTGAGCAACAGTTTTGCTGTATAGTTTACGAACTGCTTTACGGATAACTGCGATTGTATCGTTAGCTTCTTGTGAAGTAGCTGTTTTGCCAGTTCCGATTGCCCAGATTGGTTCGTAAGCAACAACGATTTTCTTCATTGCAAGTTTATCGATACCAGCTAGAGCGCCTTTGATTTGACGGATAACAACTTCAGCTGTTTTGTTAGCTTCTCTCTCTTCAAGAGTTTCACCTACACAGATGATTGGTTTGATTCCGCCAGCTAGAGCAGCTTTAACTCTTAGGTTAACAGTTTCATCTGTCTCACCAAAGTATTGTCTTCTTTCGCTGTGACCAATGATAACATAGTCAACTTTTAATTCTTTTAACATAGATGCACTAATTTCACCAGTGTAAGCGCCTTTTGGAGCCCAGTGTACATTTTGTGCGCCCAATTTGATACCTGAACCACGCATTGTTTTACGTGCAATATCAATATCGGTAAAAGGTACGCAAACTACAACTTCACAGCTAGCGTCTGCAGCTAATACAGCTACATCTTTAAGCAATGCTTTTGTTTCTGCATTGGTGTTGTTCATTTTCCAGTTTCCTGCAATAATAGGTCTTTTCATATTAAATTCTCCTTATATTATGCTTTTTCATTTAGGCAAGCAATGCCTGGTAATTCTTTTCCTTCAAACAACTCAAGACTAGCACCGCCACCAGTTGAAATGTGGCTCATTTTGTCTGCGAATCCTAGTGTTGCTACTGCTGCTGCGCTATCGCCACCACCGATAATTGTGGTTGCACCTTGTATATCAGCTAGCGCTTTTGCTACTGCGATTGTGCCTTTAGCTAGAGTTGGGTTTTCAAAAACGCCCATTGGTCCGTTCCAGATAATGGTTTTTGCGTTGTTGATAACATCTGCAAATACTTTGCGTGACTCTTCGCCGATATCAAGACCCATTTTTCCAGCTGGAATTGAAGCGCTGTCAACATAGTCAACATCGATTTCAGCATCAATTGGATTTGGGAAGCTTGAAGCAACTGCACTATCAACTGGCAAGTAGATTTTTTTGCCAAGTTTATCTGCTTTTGCAAGCATTTCAATACAATAATCTAATTTTTCATCATCAACTAGAGATGAACCAATTTCTCCGCCTTGCGCTTTAACAAATGTGTACGCCATACCACCGCCGATAATTAGGCTGTCGCATTTTTCTAAAAGATTGTCGATAACTTTTAATTTATCTGCAACTTTAGCGCCACCAAGTACTGCTACAAATGGGCGAACTGGGTTCTCTAGTGAATCAGCCATAACGCTTAATTCTTTTTCAATTAAGAAACCGCAAACTGCTGTTTTTGCAAATCCATATTCAACAACTGCTGCTGTTGAAGCGTGGCTACGGTGAGCTGTTCCAAAAGCGTCGTTAACATAAACTTCAGCATATTCTGCAAGTTCTTTACAGAAAGCTTCTTCTTTGCCAGCTTCTTCTGCGTGGAAACGTAGATTTTCTAGCAATACACATTCACCCGCTTTACAAGCAGCAACTTTTGCCTTTGCATCTGCGCCGATAACGTCTTTAGCAAATGCCACTTTGCCACCCAAAATTTCGTTTAGGCGTGCTGCAACTGGTGCAAGTGTCAATTTTTTAGCATCATTTTTGATTGCGTTAGCAATAATTTCTGCTGTAGCTGCTGCTTGTTCTGCTTCTGGCATCGCTGCAACTGCTTTTTTCTCTTTTTTATTTAAACCAACTTTTTCACTAAAAATGCTGTGTGGCTTACCCATATGTGAGCATAGGATAACTTTTGCGCCATTTTCCATTAGATACTTGATTGTTGGCAACGCACCATTGATACGGTTTTCATCTGTGATAACACCGTCTTTCATTGGAACATTGAAGTCGCAACGTACAAGACATTTTTTGCCTTTTACATCTACGTCTTTAATTGTTTTCTTGTTCATATAAGACCTCCAGGGTTTATTTTGTAATATTTACCAATCGATAATTATTATAACACTTCTTGTTATCGTTTGCAACAATAAACAAGCATTTTCTCGATTTTTTTGTTTTTTTCTTAATGCAAAACTTCATAAATGTCATTTAAACTGGTTGCTTTCATAATTGCTAGCCTAAGTTGTTTATCGCCTCGTGAACCTTTGTAATAAGAAGCAATGTGTTTTTTCATTGTATTAACCACAACACGCTCTGGCATACTTCCAATTAGTGCATTTATGTGCCTTTTTATTAGTTCTGCGGGTATAACTTCAACTTCTGTGCCTTGAACCTCAGCAAATATCTGCGGTCTGCCCACCGCGCCACGCGCAATTGCAACTCCGTCAACGCCCGTTTGTTCTGTCATTTTTAAGAAGCTTGCTCTATCCACAACATCCCCGTTTCCTATAACTGGAATACTGACGGCTTTTTTAACATCTGCTATTATTGACAAATCAGCATATCCGCTGTACAACATATCGCGCGTTCTGCCGTGCACAGTTACTGCGCTTCCACCGCCCGCTTGAATTGCAAGTGCCACCTCAACAGCATTTATCTCATCACCAGAAAAACCCGCGCGGATTTTACCAGTAACTGGTCTTCCACCACTAGCATTAACCGCCGCCCGCACAATTTCTTCCACAAGTTTAGGCTCACGCATAAGCGCGCTTCCTTCACCATTTTTGTATATTTTTGGCATAGGACAGCCCATATTAATGTCAATTATATCAAACTTTGCCAATTCTTTCATTTGAATAGCACGTGCAATAAGCTCTGGTTCACGCCCGAACAACTGCACTCCTTTAATGCTTTCATAGTCACTTGTGGCAAGCAGTGCTTTGGTGTTTTCATTGTTAAATAGCAGTCCCTTTGCGCTTACCATTTCAGTGTAGGTTATCCCCGCGCCAAACTCACTGCACAACATACGCATACCCACATCACTGTAACCCGCTATTGCTGGCAGAATTGCATTTGTTTGTAATGTAAGGTTACCTATTTTCATATTCCCTCTTGTACTGTTGATACCACGCTTCCATTTCTTCAAGCGAACACTTGTAAATGTCTTTGCCCGCTTTTATTGCAGACTCTTCAATAAAGTTAAAACGCCTAATGAACTTTGTCGTTGTACGATTTAGACAAATTTCGGGATCCAACTTTAGCATTCTTATAATATTAACCACTGCAAAAAGCACATCGCCAGCTTCGCCCTCGATGCAATCGCCCTTTGCCTCTTGCAATTCATTTATTTCTTCTTGCAACTTATCATACGCGTCTTGCACGCACTCAAAGTCAAACCCAGTTTTTTTAATGATTTTTTGTATCTTATTTGCCTTCATAAGTGCAGAAAAAGTCACTGGCACGCTGTCAACTTTGGCTTTCACACTGCTCTGACCCTTTTCAACTGCCTTGGCTTGCTCCCAAAACATAAGAGCATCTTGCGAATTTTCTGCCTTGTTCTCGCCAAAAATGTGGGTGTGCCTAGAAACCAATTTGTGGCACAACTCGCTTATCATATCTAGTTCCGAGAACTCACCATTGTCTTCTGCTATAACCGCGTGGAACAAACCTTGCAAAAACACATCGCCGCTTTCTTCACGCATTTTGGGTACACTGTTTAGGTCAACTGCTTCTGCAAGTTCGTAAGACTCTTCAATTGCATTTTCGCGGATGGAGTGGTGAGTTTGATCTCTGTCCCAAGGGCAACCGTCTGGGTCGCGCAATCTGCGGATAACTTCCAACAAATCACAATATGTATATCTGCTGCGCTCGATAAATGGTGCACCCTCTATGTAAATATCACCGCAAGTGGCACTGTCTTTAAGCGCGCAAGTAACGCCTCCCACAACAATTTTTTGTGTGTCGCTATAAAATGAAGCAAGCTTTGTATATACTGCACTAACATCTGTTATGCTATGGATATATAATGGAATAGTGGCATTTACACCGCAAAAATCACGACACAAAAAGCGTTCTGCACTTACAATAGTTACAGTATCACTAGTTGTAGGGATATCAACAACCCTTTCAGCTATAAAAAATTTCATTTTTCGTCCTCTTACCTTTTAATCGCCAGTTTAGCAATAAAAGGCATATGTTTTAATTCACGCTCGTTGAACACTTTGCCTTGCAACAGTATAGCAATATAAATGATTCCACCCAAAATAATCGCGCCAACCGATGCCAAATTACTGAATGCAAAATATCTAATAGTAGCAATGATTACACCCATTATAACACCAGCAAGCAAAATAATGCCACTGTTTTTTACCAACTCCTTACTTTTCCCCAATAATTTTGCGTGTTTTGATATATTGAGCACGGCAACAAGGGTATAGCACACCACAGAACTCACCGCGACACCATAAATTCCGATATAATATAGCAGAACCACATTGAGCACCGTTTTCACCAACGCGCCTATAGCCATATTTATCGTAGGGGAATATGTGGCTCCAACTCCTTGCAAAATTGAGGTGTAAATTTGAGTAACTGACAGCCCTACAACAGAAAACGACCCAATTTGAAGCAGAATTATAGCCTCACTTAATTCAGTTTCAGTGAGCGACGGAAACAGCAGTGTTAAAATACTGCGCGCTGCCAGTGCATATATTAGCATAAAAGGAACCCCTATAATAAGCGAAAACTTTACAACTGTATCACTATTATTTTTAATTTCAGCTATATCGTGGGAGGCTTTGCCCTTACTAATCTGCGGAATAACTGCTATGCCCAGTGACAAACCTAGTACAATGGGTAAATTGATAATAGTTGCAACATAACCGCTATAAATGCCATAGCTAGAAGTGGCAAGCGCGGTGCCTATACTACTAGACAAAATATTTACCACAAGCACGCTATCAATAATCTGCGTAAGTGGCAAAATCATACCGCCAATTGTAATCGGGATAGAAATTTTTACAATAGACTTATAGCTATCCTTTGCCTCTTTAAAGTTAAAGTTCAGTTTAAGTGCAGAATTGTTTTTCCTATACATTATATATAGGATAATAAAAGTTACAACTTCACTAATAGTTACACCAAACATAGCGCCACCCACGGCATAGGCTATGCCATAAGGTGCAAGAAAATAAGCACAAGTGAGCCCCGCGCAAAGTTTTACAACGGCTTCTGAAATTTGGGATATCGCGGTGGGTGTCATATAGCCGTTGCCTTGAAACCACCCTCGCAACAGTGCAATGCCCGAAACAAAAAATATTGCAGGAGCAATAGCTAAATATCCCCAATAAGTATCAGTATTACCTTGAAAAGAGCCCAGCGGTTTGCAGAGTAGCACTAATGCCATAGCAATAAGCACCGCCCACAGCATCAACACCGACATAGCAGAAACCAGTATCTTTTTAGCACCCACATCATCACCAACAGCCTTTTTTTCACTTACTAGCAGACTAATTGCAACTGGAAGTGCCCCCGATGAGGTGGACAGCAGAAAAGAGTATATAGGGAACACCAATTGATAAACACCCATACCCTCACTGCCCAAAATATTTGTGAGCGGAATACGATAAAAGGCGCCAATAATTTTAGCACCGAAAAGCGCAACAGTTAAAATTCCCGCTCCCGTTAAAAAATTAGCGCGTTTAGTCACCTACACAACACCCGATAAAAAAGCGCTTGCAGTATCTGTAATTTTAACAGCAGTGCGGTCAAGTGTCTGGTGGCTCATACAAATAACTGCACCTAGCACATCACCTTGCCTAATAATAGGTGACATTACAATGTTACATAGGTCAGTTGAATCAGAAATAAAAAGCCCTTTGCTCGCTACACTATCAAGCACAATAGTTCTGCGGTCGCCAATTGCACGCAAGCATTTGTCTGTCAACTTATCGCCAACGGCAAAACTTTTAATATCACCAATAGCGGATACAATTTTATCCATATCAGTAACAATTGTGGTGTATCCATTGGTTACATAAAGCGCGTGGGCGTATTCATTAATAACTGTAACGGCTTCACCAACAGCAGAATATTTTTTTAACACAAGCGAATTATCGCCTGTTGCAAACACCTCAAGTTCTTCGCCCTCTTTAATACGCATAGTGCGTCTAATTTCTTTAGGGATAACCACCCTACCAAGTTCATCAATTCTTCTTACAATACCTGTAGATCTCATAAAAAATCACACTCCTTAGTACTAGAGTGTGATAATCATTTGTTTTTATTAATCTTTTTTTACGGGTGGAAGATTATTTAATCTTCTAAACTGTTCTTCTACAATAAGGTTGTATTTTGTGCTATATTTGCCTTCTACAAACATAAACCTATTAATGCAACTGTCAAGAGTCAAGTCAATGCCCTCATCAGTTTTTTGCACAATTGTCGCATACAATTTAAGTGGAATCGTCATGCACACCTCTTCGCCGTTGTTGGTTTTTCCAATGAACCCGATGTTGGTGTTATCAATATAAAGTTCACCCTCGCCGGCTGGCACCTTTTCTGAAATAGGTGTGAGCTGTTTTGCCCAAGTTACTTGCTTTGATATGCGGAAGTCAGGATTCTTAATTTCTTCCCTAACGCTTTCGCGCTGATAGTTGTACCACGTATCTATTCTGTCAAAGGCAAAGCTCTTTTCATCTGGAATAAACCTGCCAAACTCACTAAATCTAACATCATTACCGCACTTATTGCAAGTTATGTTATTTTTTGAGGTGGTCATTTCATATTCCGCACCGCAACGAGGACATTTATACAATAAAAATTGCAAATTTTTTGCTGGTGCCCAAGAGCGATATCTTATGCCATTTTCTTGTTGATATATGTTGTCGTTGAAGTCAAATGCTTCCACTAAACGGGCATAAAGTTCATCTTTAGATAGGTTATGCACCTCTTCTTTTGTGAACAACTGATAAACTTCTGTTTCAATTTTACCCTTTTTAATGCCGTTGAACCAACGTGGTCTGCTACTATATCCGCCGTTATTATGAACCATAACTACGGGCACATCTAAAAACTTTAGCAATTTAGGGATACTCTTTGACATATGGTGCAAGGGTCTGCCGTCAACAGAAATTTTGCCTTCTGGAAAAATCGACAAACTGCATCCGTTTTTAATTGCATATTTCATCTCTCTTAGGCTCTGCAAATCCATATCAAACTGGCTTATTGGGATAATTCCCGCGCCCTTTGCAACTGGCCTAACAGCCTTCCACGCAAGTAAATCTCTGCCACAAACAACATTTAGCCTTTTGGGCATAAGTGCTGTGAGCATTAGCATAAAATCCATAGCGGAAGTATGTGTGCCTATTACAACCATGGGTTCTTTGCTCTTTTTAAGAGCTTTTGCCTCAGGAGTATATCGCCTTTTTACATTAAAAAATATGCGGAAAAGGAAGCGCCCTAGTGGCACAAAAAACCAATATATATAAGGTTTTGGCTTTTTAACGCCTTTTTGTACTTCTTTTGTGTTTTTTGTCATTACTTCAAATTCTCCGCGTTTAGGCAGTATAGTTCGGGTAGAATAAATCTGCCGTCTTTTCTTATCAGCACATCGTCAAAGTAGATTTCACCGCCACCAAACTCTGGAGTTTGAATAAGCACTAAATCCCAATGCTCTGCACTTTGGTTGCCGTTGTCACAATCGTCATAACAACTTCCTGGTGTAAAGTGAATAGAACCTGCAATTTTCTCATCAAAAAGAATGTCGCCCATTGCATTATTTATATAAGGATTAACTCCAAATGCGAACTCACCAACGTATCTTGCGCCCTCATCGGTGTCAAAAATCTCGTTTAGCGCTTTGTTGTCATTTTCACAAGTAGCCTCAATAATTTTGCCGTCTTTAAAAACTAGTCTTACACCCTTAAATTCGATGCCTCTATTTATAGAAGGTGTGTTATAACTTATAACGCCATTAACACTGGTTTTTACTGGTGCGGTGTAAATTTCTCCGTCTGGAATATTGCACTCGCCCGCACAGTTCTTGCTTCCAATATCCTTGATACTGAAACTGATGTCCGTGCCCACGCTAACAATGCGAACTTTGTCGGTTTTTGCAATAAGCTCCGCCATATTGTTCATTGCTTTATCCATTTTTGCATAATCTAGGTTGCATACATTAAAATAGAAGTCTTCAAATGCATCTGTGCTCATCTTTGCAAGTTCTGCCATACCCTCGTTTGGATAACGCAATATAACCCACTTTGTATTTTTTACTCTCAATGCGTGATGCACTGGGTGTGAATAATATTTGCTGTACACTTGCATAGTTTCACCGCTAATGTCGCTAAGTTCGTAGCAGTTATTGCCACCCCTTATGCCGATATATGCTTGCATATCTGCCATACGCGCACCGTCATATTTTGCCATAGCTTCGGCGTGTTCTTTGGTTAAACCTTGCATAATAGCGCGTGTTATGCGGCTGTTACTTAAATTTACAAATGGCACTCCGCCCACTTTGTACACTTCTTCTAAAATTGCATTTACTAATGGATAATCAATATCCTTTGCTTCAATAAGAATTTTTTCACCCTTTTGAAGCCTACAACTGTAGTTTACAAGTCCTTTTGCAAGAACCTTTATTCTTTCATCTATCATTATAACCTCTTTATTTGTTGTCTGTAGCTTTTGCCTTTCTCGCACGTTTAACGGGATAACGCAAATTTTCTTTTTTAGCATCAATCAATATATTATAATACAATGCCGCATCCTCTTTTGCTTGCTCTAGGTTCATATCAAGGCAGAATCCGCACTCTTTTGGCGTAGCACCAGGGATGTCACCTTCAAACTCTGAAGCATAGTCAAATGCTCTTATAACAAAGTCCAAAATATCTTCACTTGTTAGGTCACCCGCTATTATTAAGTAGAAACCAGTTCTGCAACCCATAGGCCCAAAGTATATTATGCGGTCGCCCCACAATGAATCGTTCCTTAAATAAGTTGCCAAAATGTGCTCTAGTGCGTGCACACTTCCCGTTTCCATAACCTCTTCATGATAAGGCCTTTTCAATCGCAAATCAAATGTTGTTAAAAATGGTCCGCCCAAATCATATTTCATACTTACAAACAAACCACTCTTCAACTTAAGATGATCTAATGTAAAGCTAGGTATCGTTTCCATAATTATTACCTTCCTATATAAATTAATACTATATTCCATATTATATTATAAAAAGCTGAAATTTGCAAGCAAAAACTTCACAAGGCTAAAAATTAGCTTGAAATGTACAAAAAGTAAACAATTTTTAGAACAATTACTGGCTACGCAGTTTTGGGCATTTTAATTAAAAGCTCGGAAACTCGGGCTAGTTTACTTGCAAAAGGCACCAATAATATAGTAATAGAAACATTAAAAAACACGTGGAAATAGGCTATTATAACCGAAGGATTAAAGTAATTCAGCAACCAATTCGCCACTCTATCGCCAAATATAACCACTAGTGGAAAATAAAGCACAACCCCAATTGCGTTAAACAACAGATGAATAATTGCCGTTCTTTTACCGTTAGTAGTGCTACCCATTGAAGCAAGTATCGCCGTCATACAAGTACCCAAATTGCTACCCAAAATTATGGCAAAGGTAGCCGAAAGTGGCATTATTCCCGCTTCCGCAAGTGTAAGAGCTATGCCCGTTGTGGCGCTACTGCTTTGCACAATTGCAGTAAATGCGGTGCCTATTAAAAGCAACAACAACTCATTATCCAATCCCGCAATAAAGGCAACAAAGTTGGGGCTATCTTTTAAGAACTCCACGCTGTCTTCCATAATAAATAAACCTATAAAAATAAGACCCAGTCCGCTAACCGCATAACCTATACTTTTAGTGCGTTCTTTTTTGCTAGAAATAATAATAATTACGCCCACAAGCACCATCATTCCAATCAACTCACCAATAGGCAAGGCATTAAATGAAATTATAACAACTGTTATTGTTGTGCCAATATTTGCACCCATTATAATTAATGCTGCTTGCACCAAACTCACAAGCCCCGCATTTACAAACCCCAACAAAATTACAGTTGTTGCCGACGAGCTCTCCAGTAACATAGCCGCCCCCGCACCCATACCAACACTCGCCCACTTTTTGTTAGAAAGTTTGCCAATCATACCATTTATCTTATCGCCCGCTACCGCTTGTAAATTATGTGAGATAATCTCCATACCCAATAGGAACACACCCAAACCACCCGCAAGTAGCAACAAATTTGTAAAAACAACCATAGTAATTATATACAAAAATCGAGATATTTAGAACATTGTGTAACATGAAGAATGCATAATGGTGGAACCCGTAAAGGGTTGATTATATATGTTAGCGAATCACATACAATCGTAGGGTGCGTTAGTCCTCTGACGCCCGAAACCGCATTAAAATATTATTGAACGATAAAATGCAATTTCACAAGTTTACATCGTCGTTTCCTTGATACTTAAATAAACATACAATCCTAA
>JAWXUT010000022.1:0-19753 GCA_044426075.1 Bacillota bacterium | reverse complement strand
AGTTCACATATAGTTACAAATTGAACCGCCGTGTACGGAAAACCGTATGCACGGTGGTGTGAGAGGGGCGAAATCCTTAGCGATTAGCCTCTACTCGATTGTCAACAAATGTTTCAATGCAGAAACATTTGTTGACATTGTTTTTTTATTGTTGTATAATTAAATTGTAGTACACCAATATGTGTAAAGGAGTTTTTTGATGACAAATAAAGACATGACGGCTGACGGCATGGTGACAATGGGCGCAAATTGCTTAAAAAAAATAGATTACATATTATTTTGCGCATCAACGCTATTCGTAGGATTTATGAATGGTATGGTTACATTGTACTTGCTTGTTTTTTATACATCTGTATTGGGAATATCTACTACAGCTGCGGGCGTAATGTTTTTAATTGCCAAAATATTTGATGGTATAAATGACCCTATTATGGGCGTAATAGTCGATAAAACCCGCACAAAGTATGGCAAAATGAAACCATATTTAATGTTTGGTGCTATTCCTTTCGGCATTGTAGTTATGTGTATGTTTTTGCCAATAACTACGGCTTCTATGACAAGTAAGATAGTATTTATGTATGTTTCATACTTGTTGTATGACTTTGCAAGCACTATAGTTTGTATTCCTTTATTAGGGCTACCAACAGTGGTTTCACACAATCCCAAAGAGAGAAACACATTAATTACTTCTACATATATGTTCCAACAAATCGGGGAACAAGGTTCACTTGTTATAGTATCACTTATGCTGGTTCTTACAAAAAACAATTTAAGCATTTCTTATTTTTCATCAGCAGCTATTGTAGGCGTGCTTGCCCCTATTGTTATGCTTATTACTTGCAGAAGAATTAAAGAGGTGGTGGAGCCCCCTAAAGAATCTATTAAGTTTATTAATGGTATTAAATATTTCTTTAAAAACAAAGATCTATTTTGGCTGGTAATAACGATATTTTTGAGCTTTTTCCGTACACTTACAACGGTTGTTGTGGCTTATTATGCTCTTTATGTTATGGAAGACGCCTCAATGCAAATCTGGTTTTCAGCACCACTTGGCATATCATCTATGCTAGGTATGCTGTTGGTTCCTAAATTACAAAAGAAATTTTCACCTAAAACTATAATTGTAATTGGTACATTTTGGTACTCATTAGGACTACTGATTATTTGGTTATTACATATTGAAACCTGGTATATTCTTGCAATAAGTATGTTCTTTATAATGGCGGCAACGGG
The DNA here is from genome assembly GCA_044426075.1 of Bacillota bacterium. Lineage (GTDB taxonomy): Bacteria > Bacillota > Clostridia > Christensenellales > DTU072 > JAWXUT01. Next base: position 18,520 of record JAWXUT010000022.1, on the reverse strand, counting down.
TCTACTTAATGTTACCCCAAACTTAATGGCGGCTGATACTATTGATGATTGGGATTTAAGGCACGGGGAGAGATACGAAGGTGTTACTTTTTCTTTGCTTTCAATGCGTAATAAATTGACTTCTGGTATGACAAGCTATATGATAGGTTTGTTGTTGTCATATTACTTGTTTATTTCTCCAAATACAAATATTGATTCTCAAGTATCACATCAATTTGCAGTTACAACTGACGGTATTTACAATATAATGTTTCTAATTCCAGCAATAACAAATCTTTTAGTTCTGATTCCATTGTCACAATACAAACTTTCTGGCGATAGATTAAAGCAACTTCACCTAGATGTTGCAAATAAACATAGTAAAAATGATTCGGAGGTGGCATAATGAAAAAGGCACTTTTGATTTCAATTATTGTTGTGCTAGTGGCTATTAGCTTCACGGGTTGTATGTATTATGAGGAGGCAGAAGGGTTAGAAATTGCGCAAACGGGTGTTTCAACACTACTAAACAGCAATTTTTCAGTTGATTATGCGTATGAATATTATGTTAATGTGAGCCCAGATAGTACAATTACATCAACTACTTTTGACGGATTCTACACATATTATTATTTAAATTATAATGGCGCAGATAAAACTTATAGTGGGTCTTATATTGATTTAGACAACGCGTATTTTGATATTAATGGCACGTATAGCGATGACACGGACAATTTGGGTATGATTTGCAATTATATTCTCAACAATAATGAATATTTGTCATCTGTTGTAGGCGCAAATCGTATAGGCGGCAAGGATATAATTATACTTTTTTATGAAGAATACGATGTGATTGATGACACAAAAGCGCATATTTCATATTCTGGCGACGAGTACTTTTATATTTGGGATAACTTAAATGCAGTTACAGCAACATCAATTTGTGTTACACTAGAAGACGGCATTGTAACGCTAATTGAATATTTTTCAGAATATGCTGAGAAAAAATCAACAACATTAACTGGTTCAGCACTGGGGGCTGTTACAGAAAAAACAGAAATAAATATCTATATTAATTATTAGAGGGAATATGAAATTTTACCATTTATCAGACTTGCATTATTGTTCAAAATCCACATTTGATGGTGATGCTTGGGCGCACCCAACACACGCAAATCAAGTTAACTTTAGAATGTCAGAAGAAATTGTCAGACAAACATTTGACAAACTTCTACAAGATGATGAGATTGACACATATTTAATCACTGGAGATATGTGTAATGTAAGCGATCCAGAAAGCAGAAACGAACTTATTGCGTTGTTTAGAGAAATTGAGGCTAAAGGCAAAAAGATTTATTGTTTCCCTGCAAGTCACGATATAAGTAACCCTGGTTGGGGCTTTAGATTCGACAAAGACGGCAACCGTGTTCCCAATATGAACACTACTCCAGAAGAAGAAGTTGAACAAGCATATTTAGACTTTGGGTACAATAAAGCGATAGCTCAGTATCCCAAAACATATAGTTATGTGGTGCAACTTGACGACAATTTGCGATATATTGCATTGCGCCCAGAGTATGGCGATATGGCTACATATTATGATATGTTCTTTTCTCCCGAATATATGAAATGGATAGAAGAGGTTGCAACAAAAGCAAAAGAAGACGGTTGTATGATGCTTGCGGGCGTACATTATCCTATAGTTACACCATCACTAGTTTATACTTTGATTGGCGGCGACAACTGCTTTATAAATGACAAAGAAAAGATTGTAGATAAACTTTCTTCCCTCGGAATAAATCTATTGCTTTCTGGTCACACACACATAAATGACATTGCTCGTGTAAAAACTTCAAACGGTGCAACATTTAATCAAATAACAACCAGTTCACTATCAGGCTATCCACCACTTTATCGCAAAATTAATTTAGATGTAGAAAAGCAAATTGTAGATATTAAAACAATTGATGTAGGCGTTATAACTAGCCCACTAGGTTCGTTTGATATGATGGCTAGAAATAAAGAAAATCTAACCAATTACGTACATTATTTGCTTGACGAGGGCGAGAAAGACCCAACAATATTTAGTTTAATTGGCGGTGTTATGGAAGAATACACTACTACAGTAAAACGCTTAAGTTGGGTATTCAAAAGGATAATTAAATTTATAAATAACTTTACTTTTGGACAAATGGGCGACTTTTTACAAAAAGAAAGCGGTTTAATGCCAGAAGACTATGCTGAAATCCACGATAAAAAAGCTCTTTCATTGCTAATTGAAGTGGGATTAAGCATATTTGACGGCGAACAGAAAGTTCCACTTGATAGCATAGAACACAAGTTGTTAATGGCAAGTGGTGCGGCAATAGACAGTATGTTGTCAAAAATAAAAGTTGACATTAAGAGTGTGTTAAATGGAAATTCTGTATCTACAATGTTGGCATCAGCCTTATATGATGAAGAACCAACCAACTATGACACGATAATAGACCTAAACAATCCATATCCAAAGCGTGAATATCACGGAACATACATAAGCAAAAAAGGCATAGGCAGTTTGCTTAAAATTATATGCTATATTTTGTTTGCAAAATACAAATAAATGTTTACAAATCTCAACAAATGGTATACAATATAGGTGTACCATTTTATGTGGGGATATAGCTCAGTTGGTAGAGCGATGCGTTCGCAATGCATAGGTCAGGGGTTCGAATCCCCTTATCTCCACCAAAATTTTCAAACAAAGTGCGAAAATTTTAATTATTCACTCTTCATTCTTCACTAGAAAATAGAAAATTTTGGTGGTAATGAATAATTATCAATGAATATTTAATAATGAAGGACACGCTAAAGCGATATATAAATAAACGAGATTCTTCAAATAAACTAAAATTCATTTTATAAAATTAAAATACCTATTGAATTTTATTCTACCATATTGTATAATGTTATTGATAGCTAGTAGTTGATGCTTTGTATAGTTCAGGAGGTTGAAATGAAGAGTTTTAAAGTTATTGAAATTAAAGAGAGTGTTTTTGCTAATAATAAGCGCGAAGCTGATGAGTTAAGAGCAGAACTTAAAGTTAAAAATACATTTTTATTAAATTTGATGTCATCTCCAGGAAGTGGGAAGACAACAACGCTGTTGCATACAATTGAGGGATTAAAAGACAAGATAAATATGGCAGTTATGGAAGCTGATATCGATAGCGATGTTGACGCGAGAACCATATCGTCTGCTGGCGTAAAAACAATACAATTGCACACGGGTGGCATGTGTCATTTGGATGCTGGAATGACAAAGCAAGGGCTGGATTCACTTGGTACAGAAGGTGTAGAGCTTGCAATTCTAGAGAATATTGGTAACTTGGTTTGCCCTGCTGAATTTGATACGGGCGCTGTTAAAAATGCCATGATATTGAGCGTGCCAGAAGGTGACGACAAACCACTTAAATATCCACTTATGTTTTCTATTTGCGATGCATTGATAATTAATAAGATTGACGCAGTAGATTTTTTCAATTTTGATTTTGCAGCTTGTGAGGCAAGAGTAAAAAAGCTAAATCCTAACATAAAAATTTTTCCAATATCCGCAAAAACGGGTGAGGGCGTAGAAGCTTGGAACAATTGGTTGCAAACACAAGTTGAAGAGTGGTTAGAAAAAAAATTCTAAAAATACAAATATCCTAAAAAATTATACAATAAAATTATACATTTGGAGGTCATTTTGAGAAAGAGCATATTACATTTAGTAAAAGTTATGGGTGGCATTGCCGGCATGATAAACAGAATTACGGAGGATTCTCCCGAGTACTATTCACTTGATTGTTGTTTGACTGATTTGGAGGCCGATGTTGCAGCTAGTTTGGGGTTAAGAAAACCACGAACGCTTGATTATGTTGCAAAAAAATGCAATATAGCTGAAGCAGAAGTTGAACCAATACTTGATAGATTGGGTTATCTCGGTGTTATTAAAATATACACTGAAAATGGCGCAACGCAATATTATATGCAAATTTTTGCACCGGGCACACTAGAAATGATGGTGGGCAGCACAGAAAATGTAAATGCGCATCCAGAGATTGCAAAAGCTTTTGAGGCTTATACAAAACAAATAATGGTTCAAATGGGTACAATGCTACCTTTAGGCTCAAGTATGATGAGGGTTATTCCTATTGAATCGGCAATTAAATCTGACACAAAGGCAATTCCATACGATAAAATATCCTACTATTTAGATAAATACGATATTTTTTCAGTATCACCTTGTTCTTGTAGGCGTTCAAGACGAATGATTGGCGAGGGCTGCGGTCATTTGGAAGATGAGATGTGTGTGCAAATGGGTTCTGGTGCGGAGTATTTTATCAAAACTGGTAAAGCAAGGCAAATAACTCGTGAAGAAGCTGAGGCAATTTTCAAAAAAGCTGAAGAAAATGGCTTAATGCACCAGATGCCAAACCTTGAGGGTCCAGGCGAATCTGCAGCTATTTGTAACTGTTGTGGCTGCTCTTGCTATGCAATAAGAATTTCAAGTTTGTTCAAATGTCCCGATGCAGAGAGAAGCAATTATCACGCAGAAATTACGCCTACTGATTGCGTCGCATGTGGGCAATGTGTAGAAAACTGCCCCACAAATGCAATAAAACTAGGGCAAAAAATATGCACAAATTCGCTTTCTGAAACAGAAGATTATAAAAAATCCAACAACTCCATTTGGAGTAAAAAACAATGGAATGTGGATTATCGTGACAATAGACAAGACACTTTAGAGACGGGCACCGCACCTTGCAAAACTGCGTGTCCTGCGCATATTGCGGTACAAGGATACATAAGGCTTGCTTCGTTAGGCAGATATCAAGACGCATTAGAACTTATCAAAAAAGAAAATCCATTGCCAGCTGTTTGTGGCAGAATTTGTCCACATAAGTGCGAAGATGCTTGTACTCGTGGTCAAATTGACAAAGCGGTTGCTATAGATGAAATAAAAAAATTCATTGCGGATAAAGAAAAAGATAGCGCTACAAGATTTATTCCAAACATAAAACACGACTATAAACAAAAGAAAATCGCGGTTATAGGTTCAGGACCAGCCGGCTTAAGTTGCGCATATTATCTTGCTGTTGACGGATACGATGTTACTGTTTTTGAGAAAGAAACAATGCTTGGCGGTATGCTAACTATGGGAATTCCTTCATTTAGGCTCGAAAAAGAGGTTATTGAAGCGGAAATTGATATTTTGCGTGAGCTTGGTGTGCAATTCAGAACTGGCATTGAGGTCGGCAAAGATACAACAATTACCAAACTTAAAGAAGAAGGATTTGCTAGCTTCTATCTTGCAATTGGCGCACAAGGTGGCAGAAAACTAAATGTTGAAGGCGAAGACACAGTAGGCGTTATATTAGGTGTTGACTTCTTGAGAAATGTTGCGCTAGATAAGGCAGATAAGCTATCTGGTAACGTAGTTGTTATTGGTGGCGGAAATGTAGCGATAGATGTAGCGCGCACGGCAACAAGATGTGGCGCGGATAAAGTCGCAATGTTCGCTTTAGAATCTAGGGAGAATATGCCCGCTCTTGAAGAAGAGATTGATGAAGCAATGGAAGAAAACGTTGAAATCAACAATTCTTGGGGACCAAAACGCATAATAACAAAAAATAACAAAATAACTGGTGTTGAATTCAAAAAGTGTATATCTGTACTTGATGAAAACAAGAGGTTTGCTCCTAAATACGATGAAGATGATACAATAGTTGTTGCAGCAGACTTCGTACTTGTTTCAATTGGCCAAGCAATACAATGGAATGGTTTACTTGACGGCACAAGTGCAAAATTGAATCCAAACAATACTATTGCATTAAACGAATTCTATTTATCCGATGACCCAACAATTATTGCAGGTGGTGACTGTGCAACTGGACCTAGATTTGCAATTGACGCAATCGCTGGCGGAAAAGAAGGTTCAATATCAATCCATAGATCGGTTTGGGAAGGTCAAACGCAAAACTATGGTAGGGATAGAAGAAAATTTGTTCAACTTGACAAAGAGGGCTTAAAAGTAGATGGTTTTGACAATGTAAAAAGACAAAGACCGCTAAGGCTTGACCAAAATCACGGCACATTTAAAGATACAAGAGCAACTTTTACAGAAGAACAAATGAAAGCAGAAACTTCTCGTTGTTTAGGCTGTGGCGTTGCTGTAGTTGATAGCTACATGTGTGTTGGCTGTGGACAATGTACAACAAAATGTAAATTTGACGCAATTAAATTAGTTAAAAACGATAAAATTGTTGTTGCAAAAGTTTATGAGAAAATGCCAGTAGAAATGGCGAAAAATGCCATTAAACGTGTTGGTAAAATAATAACTAAAGGCATCACAAATTAGGAGAATTATGCACGAATTAGGAATTGTTTTTGAAATAGTACGTACCGTAGAAAATGCGATTGTTGATGAAGATGTATCTAGTATTGATACTATCGTCCTTCAAGTTGGCGAATTGAGTGGAATTGTTCCGATATACTTAGATGAATGTTGGCCTGCTGCAATTGACAAAAAACCACTGTTCAAAAACACAAAATTACAAATTGATGTAACCCCAGGTATGGCAAAATGCCAGCAATGTGGTGAAAATTTCAATGTTCTTGCATACGAAGGTTTCTGCCCAAAATGCAACAGCTTTGATAAAGATGTTCTGTGCGGACTAGAGTTTTTAATAAAAGAAATCCTCGTACCCGAAGACTAACACAATCCCGCATTATAATAAACAAAAAACACCACTACAACTACTTAGTTTGGTGGTGTTTTTGTTGATTAAAAGGCAGAAACTATAATTAACTACATTACTATTCCAGCATAGCGTGCAATTATTATATAATCGTTTTCCTACAAATTTTTTAACAATATGTTGAAAAAAGTGCGAAAAAATATCATAAAGATAAAATTTATTTACAAATAGGTAATGTATATGTTATAATGTAAATATAAAAATATAAAATGGAGTTATTGTTTTGTGTAATGCGCGTATAGTAAAAATTACGTTACTAGTTATAATGTTTATGTTCATATTTGTTGCTGTAGGTTTTTGTGGAACTACGGCGGTTTCTTATGCAGCAGATACAGAAGTTTACACAACTTTAAATTTTGACCATACAGAAATCTATGATGGCGAACAAGACGCAACAGTTTATGTTTTAGATGAAGAAATTCCATATTTTTTGCCAGAACCCGAACTTGAAGGCTACACCTTTGCGGGTTGGTATTACACAGATCTTTCTGGCGTTGAGCAACAACTTGATGTGTTAACATCTCCTTATCACGTAGATTTAGCCGTATACAACTTAACTGCCGAGTGGTATGAGGGTGAAGTTGAATACGACTATGTTTTAGATTACACTGCATATAAATTTTCCTCTAGCTTGAACAATTATGTATTAATAGACTATTTTTGTTCTATTACAGAGAAATTAGAAACAAAGTTATATGCAAAAAGTGATGAATTGATAGCAGCTGTTGAAGCGCTTAACGATGGCGTAACTGAAGAACTTTTAGCTACAGCTAAACTTGCGATATTAACTAGCATTGAAGAAAATATAGGCGATTGTACCGAAGAGGAGATTACAAAAGTGCTAGCGCAAGCTGAATTATGGCTGGGTGAAATTGCAACAACAGATCCAGATGATTCAAGCTATGAATATACTGTGCAAGACTTATTGCTTGATGTTTATGTTGCGGGAGTTGACTATAGCGAAATTGTTGTTGCAATATACGATGCAATAGAAATAATTGATAGTGCGTATGATGAGATTATAGACAACAGTATCGACTATACAACAGATAGCTTGGCAGAATTTGAAAGTGACTATGAAACATTAATTGCAAATTTACAAACTGCTGAAACCTTTAATGAAATTGATACAATAGCTGCGGTTTGGAGCAATGTTGAGTCAGTTCTTGTATATCAATATATTGTAGATAGGGATGCGTTATTTGAAGTTGTTGAAAGCGAATATTCCGAGCTAACTGACAGCTATGCGGAGTATACAGAAGATAGTTTTTCTGAATTTGAAACTAGCTACATTACTTTTCTTGAAAATATGGAATTAGCAGAATCGGTTACCGAAGTTGAAGTTTTGGAAGCCGAATGGGGAGATATTAAAGCAGAACTTGTATTTTTGTACGAGGTAGCAATTGAAGAATTAACCGAAACAATTAACAACGAATACAATGATATCCTATTGTATAGTGATGACTATACTACAGATAGTTTTACAGCGTTTACAGATAGTTACAGCGCCTTAATAGCAGAGCTTTCAGCGGCAATTTCGCAAGATGAAGTGGATGTTGCAGCATCTGATTGGGAAGACATAAAAGCGACATTGATTTTTCAATATGAAGTTGCAAGAGATGAATTGATTGAGAGTATGGCAACAGAATATACAGATTTTACAGAAATGAGTGATGTTTACACAACAGATAGTTTATCTGCGTTAAGTACAAGTTATGATGATATAGTTGCAAGCTTAGATAGTGTGGAAACAGTTGAAGAGGTTGAAACGCTGGCGGAAGATTGGCAAACAGCTATTGCATCCCTTGTATTTTTGTACGAAATTGAAATTGAAGAATTATTCGCGACAATTGAAGGTGATTATAGTGAAATAATGTTAAATGACGATTACTATACAGAAGATAGTTTAACAGCATTTCAATTAAGCTATGAAGAGTTAATTATGAGCTTAGAAGTTGCAGAATCGCTTGAAGAAGTTGAGGCATTGGAGCTGCAGTGGAGTGAAATAAAACTGCTGCCAGAATATGCTTACGAAGATGCAAAAAATGAGTTGGTGTATACAATAAACACTGAATACAGCACAATAATTGCAAATAGCGATTACTACACAGCCGATAGTTTTGATGCTTTCTGTGCAAAATACAATGAATTAATAGAAAATTTAACAGTAGTTGAATCATTAACAGCGGTTGAACAGTTTGAGGCAGAATGGGTTGAAATAAAGTTGATACTTACATATGTATATATTCCAAGCGAAGAAATGAGCGAGAATTTAGACACATTTTTAACAGATCCAACAGAAGAAAATTTGCAATCAGCAAAAGATCAAATTGTAACAGATGTAAGCCTTTATATCAGAGCGTGTGAAGGCGAGGCAGTGAACCAAGTTCTAACAATAACATCATCACGCTTAGATGAAATTATGCTAGGTGATGGCACAACTGATAGCATAGTAGATAATTTGTATTCTGCATATTATGAAGCGCTAACAAGTGTACAATTTGAAAAATCATTGCAAAGCTTTTTGTTGGAAATAGCACAGCAGTATGAAGAAATTTACTACAGTGGCGCGATTTCTATGCAAAGTTTAAACGCATTCAGTGCGACATATGAAGAAATTTTAATAGAACTAGAAGATGTTAGTCAAGAGAGTCAATTGGCTATATGTATGGCAAGTTGGGAAGAAATGGTTGCAGAGTTAAAGCAACTTTCACTTTTTAGTAATGATAGTTATGTTTATTCTGATAACGGATTTTCACTAGATTATTCGCTACAAATAATCAACAACGATGTTGATGTAAGTTTTGATGATGATTATGCACAACTTGGCAGTTATTCTATTAATATTTTTGATACAAATGGCGAAACTTTAATATTGGATAGTGAGATTAAGGTGGCAATAAAAATTAGTGATGACACAACTATGCTTTCAGTACAAGCGGTTTTAGTTGATGCTAATGGTGAATTAAAATATGTTGATGCAGTTGTTGAAAACGGATATATCGTATTTTACACCGATACATTGGGCGATTTTGTTTTGATTTATGAAGAACCCGCATCAATCTACATATATTTTGGGATAATTATAGCATTAATAGCTTTATTGATAGGTGTTAATGCAATAAAGAGCAAGTTTGCTAAAAATCTAAACAAGGGGAATGCGCAGTAATGGATAATGAATTTAACAATATAGTAGAAACAAGTGCAAGCAATTCTAATATAGAATCAAATGAGCTTTTTGTAAACAATGGCACAGAAAATGCTTCTGAGTTTTCAAATATTGCAGAATTTAATTCCGAAGAAGCTACTGTTTCAACTTCAACCAAAACTGGTTCCACAATGAGCATTACAACATTAATGTCTATGGTTGCAAGTGTTATAGCAACTGCTGTAGTTGTAATATCAGTAATTGCTACAAATGCAAGCAATTATATTGCCAATTTTAATGCGTTAGAAGTGTATGGTAATTCTTTTAATTACAACGTATCAATTGAGTTTGATTATGTAGCAACAGAGGGCACGTCAATTGACTTTAATACAGTTGATACATCACTGCGATTAGTTGTTGTTAATTCTACAACTTCAATGGTTATTGACTTACAAGTGGATGAAAATAATTCCGCAACAAACCCTGTTATTGTTGAAACACTTGCAGATGGCGAATATCACATAACATATTCATTTGCGGGAACAGTTGACTCGCTTAATGAAGGCACGATTTATCAAATAGAAATCATCAGCATAAATGGAGATGAATCTGAAACACTTGCTACAGAACCAATAAAAACGCTAGATGGCGCAGTAAGTCAAATTAATGGCATATCATATCAATGCAATTGCCAAATTGATGACACTTTTGAATTTACTATTGATTATATTGATGAAAATAACTTTTATAGTGACTTTACATATTCAATACTCAATTTAGATGGTTCAGAAACGGTATTTAATGCGATATCATTTGAAAACCCTTGCGAAAAGCAGATTTTAGAAAACATAACAGCGCTTACAGGCGGTACCTATATCTTGCAAATAAACTACATATCTTCAGCTTATTCTGAAACTGGCGATAAAACGGGACAAGAACAAGCGGCACAAACTATAGAAATTGAAGTTAAAGTATAAATTTATGAGCAAATTATGGTAGAAAAAGCAAAGAACAAAGCAGTTTTTACAAAAAGCAAGCTAGAGGAGCAACAGTGAAGATAATTATTTCGCCGGCAAAAAAGATGAACGAAGTTCGCGACATTATAGATACTACTAAGCCGTTGTTTTTAGCGGAGGCGGAAGAGATTGCAAAAGTGGTTTCTGGGTTTAGTGTAGAAGAAATTCAGAAGAAAATGTTGTGCAATGCGAAACTTGCTAATTTGACTAAAGAGCGCTATGAAAAAATTAAGTTTAACTGCAGCGGTTCACCTGCAATTTTGGCATATGAGGGTTTGCAGTATAAATATATGTCACCCAAAGTGTTTAGTGAGGAGCAATTTAAGTATGTTTCTGAGCATTTAATCATATTGTCGGGGCTATATGGTGGATTGCGAGCATTGGACGATGTTGAGCCTTACAGGTTAGAAATGCAAGCAAAAATTGCTATTGGTGAATATAAAAATTTGTATCAGTTTTGGGGAAGCAAAATTTATGATACATTACTTGCTGCAGAAGAAGAGGTTATTGATTTGGCATCAGATGAGTATTCTATTGCAGTTAGAAAGTATGCTAAAAGCACTCAACAGTGGATTCAAGTAATTTTTGGCGAAGAAATATGCGGAAAAATTATAGAAAAGGGCGCATATGTAAAAATGGCGCGTGGTGAAATGGTAGACTATATGGCCACAATTAATGCAAACACAGCAAATGACATCAAAGGATTCAACAGACTAGGATACAAATTTTCAGAAAAGTATTCTACAAAACAAAAATACACATTTATAAAGGAGAAGTAAAATGTTAGAAGTAGGAACAATAGCGCCAGAAATTGCACTTAATGATGCAAACGGCAATGAAGTAAAATTATCTGACTATAAAGGCAAAAAAGTGATAGTATATTTTTATCCAAAAGACAACACACCTGGTTGCACAAAGCAAGCACAAGGTTTTGCCGAATGCAATGCTGCAATTGAAGAAAAAGGGGCAGTTGTAATTGGAATTAGCAAAGATAGCGTTGCGTCTCACGCAAAATTTAGAGATAAATATGCGCTTCCATTTATATTACTATCCGACCCAGAAAAGATAGCAATAGAAGCATTTGGCGTATGGCAAGAAAAGAAACTATATGGCAAAGTTAGTTTTGGAGTGGTTCGTTCTACATTTATTATTGACGAACAAGGCGTTGTTGAAAAGGTTTATAAGGCAGCAAAGGCTACTGAAAATCCTACACAAGTTTGCAAATATCTTAATATCGAATAAAAAAAAGGCTTACGCCTTTTTTTATATGTTATATCTAAGTGTTATATAATATCCGTCGTCATAACTTGCAACATAGTCCGTGTATGACAGCAAATTACCATTTTCAAAATCTGTTGATAAATATTGCGCACAACTAGCCAGTGCTTGTTCTGCTCTAGTGGCATCAATCTCCATATCGGCATCCATTCTTGTTCTTATATAATAGCCTTGACTAGTTAAATCAAGAAAAACACCAACCATTTCTGCATTTATATTATTGTACATTCTAAACAATGAGTAATCTTCATATTGTGCGTCAACACTACCATCATTATTCATATAAATTAATGGAATCATTACTTGACTTTGCATTGTTGTATCACGTGCGATATAATTTGCTGTATCTGTATCACTTGGGTGCAATAAAAACATAACTTTGCCTAAACAATCGGATAATGCGGGCGAACTATCTGTTAATGCTACTTCTTGCAATGTACTGCAATCACCCATCATATCAGCTGGAGTTATTATATTTTCTTCACCAAATACGTTAATTAGTATTGTTTCTAAAATATCCCAACCCTCGTCATCAATTGTTTCTTTTCCAGCACTTAATATTGGAACAAGATCTTTTATCTCAAACATAATTGTTATTGGAACGTGTTTAGAATTTCTGCTAGACCACTCGGCTATCTCTTGCATAGCTAATTCAAAATTATAACAGCTTGTTAAATTGTCAAATACTGGAATGTGCTCAATTGAAAATTCACCGTTAGAATATTGCAAATCTAACTCAAATCCGCGAACGCCATTTTGCAATTGTTCTGTTAATCTATCGTGCGAATAATTAACTTCTTGTGCAAGATCAGTTGAAACTAAATTAACTAGCGAATAGCTTAGAGAGGGGATATCAGTCTTATAGCTATTGTGTGTAAATATAGTGCGGACATCATTTAATTGAATGCCGTCTATATTTGACATATCGAATGAAGCAAATGTTTGTTCGTCTGGAATTGTGTTTTCAGCATAATATGAATCAATGTTTTCCATAAATTCAAGCTGAGTGTTAATGCTGTTTTGTTTGTTATTAGCACCAATTATAAAAAAGCACCAACAAAAGCAACAATAAAAACCAGTACAACAACAAGAGCAACTAAAAGTGTAACCTTAACTTTTTTACGCATTTCCATGGTTAAATTATAGCACTATTGACAAAATACAACAATAATATCTGTCAACAAAAAAGTAAAAATAAAGCAATATATTCTTGATAACAATGCGTTAAATTGCAGAAAAATGGCATTTAAATAAGTTTTTGCAAAAAAAATATCATTTAAGATTTGTGCCATTAAAAAGGCGCTAAAATAAAAAGGACTGAAATCAATCAGTCCTTAAGTGCTAAATGTGTGTTTAGTTTAGAAGTTGCAAGGTGTGCCATAGAAGCAGCATTTTAGTAGTTCTGTCATTTCTGCAACACTTGGTTGGCGAGGGTTAGAACCTGTGCAAGCATCACCAATTGCATTCACTGCAATCGCATCAACTTTTGATAGGAATTCAGCTTCACTAATTTCGCAACCTTTAAAGTCAAGAATGCTATTAGGTATATCTAGTTGAATGTTGCAATCCTCGATTGATTTAACTAGGGAAGCAACTTGCTCATCTTCAGTTGCACCTTTTAGCCCAACAGATGTAGCAATTTCTGCATATCTTGTTTTTGCGCGTGCATCTTTTGCATTAAAACGAATAACTTGTGGCAAGTACATAGCGTTTGCGCAACCGTGTGGAATATGTCCGTTATCGAAGGCAGCACCAGTTTTGTGAGCCATTGAGTGTACGATTCCTAGAAGTGCATTTGAGAAAGCCATACCTGCTAAACATTGTGCATAGTGAACTTTTTCGCGTGCTTCCTTTTTACCCTCATATGAATCATATAGATATTCATAAACCATTTTAATTGCTTTAAGTGCAAGAGGGTCGGTAAAGTCGTTTGCTACAGTTGATACATATGCTTCAATTGCGTGAGTTAACGCATCCATACCAGTGTGTGCTGTTAGCATTTTAGGCATTGTTTCTGCAATAAGAGGGTCAACAATTGCTATATCTGGCGTGATATTGTAGTCCGCTAGTGGATATTTAATGCCAGTGCTGTAATCTGTTATAACTGAAAATGCTGTAACTTCGGTTGCAGTACCACTAGTTGATGGAACAGCTACAAAGATTGCTTTTTGTCTTAAGGTTGGTAGAGTAAATGGATTTTTGATATCATCAAATTTTGTTTCTGGATACTCATAGAATACCCACATTGCTTTTGCTGCATCTATTGGTGAACCACCGCCGATTGATACAATTACATCGGGCTCAAATGCTCTCATTGCTTCAGCGCCTTTTAGCACTGTTTCTACTGATGGATCTGGTTCAACATTTTCAAACAACATAACTTCCATGCCAGCTTGTTTTAAATATGAAACAGTTTGATCCAAAAATCCAAATCGCTTCATTGAACCACCGCCAACAACAACCATTGCTTTTGTGCCTTTAATGTTTGCTAGCTCGCTTAGTGAACCTGCTCCAAAGTAGATATCCCTTGGTAGTGTGAATCTTGCCATAAATATAACCTCCAATTTTTATATTATGATTTACATAACAACATTATTATACACCATAATTTTCCAAATTACAATAGGCAAATTTACTGTTTTGGAAACATAATTTAGCAATATTTAACTATATATCCTATTCACTACTAATATATGAAGCAATAGTGTATTTACTCATATAATTTTTGCCAAAGATTACAACTATATTCACACAATTTTCATTATTAATAACAAAACACCACTTGATTAGCGACGCCAACTATGTTATAATTTATATATTATGAGTACAAAAATAATTAAGTTGCCTATATTTGTTGTTATAACACTTTTGTTGTTTGTTTTTGCCACAACCGCGTACAGTGGTTTAGCTTTTGCAGATACAGAAGAGGTTTTTTATGTACAAAGCGTAACTTCAATTGATGAAAATGGTGAGAGAAGCAATTTTAACTATTCTAAATACGAAAATTATGGCAGCAATATTATTGTAACTTATGCAACAACTTACAGTTATTTATCGCTAACAATTTATGATGACGGCGTTGCATATGGCCCATTTATTGAATATGCGGAAAATGGCGTAGTAGAATATGTTGTTAAAAATGAAGGCAAGATTGAAATTGCTGCAAGCGCATATTCGGCTGACAATGAGTTGATGGGTGACAGCATAAATATCACCGTATATAATGACAATGTAGCGGATTTTTCTATAAGCAGTAATGAAAGTGTGTTTGATGAATATACAGATTCTCCATTTTATTTTGAATATGAAATTGTTCAAGATGAAGATAATGAAGTTACTGGCATTGACGGGGTTAGTTCATATTACACTATTGAAATTGACGGAGAAATTGCATCATATTTTTTAAAAAATGAAACTAGCGGAAGCCTATTAATTAATTCAAATTGCATAATAACATTTTATGTGTATGATAATGTTGGCAATCTTTTTGAAAAGCAGTATATATATGATAAATATGGATATCCAGATTGCGAAATTCCAACTGTTACTTTAAACAATAATGGTGGTTACGTGACTTCGGTTACTGTAACAATTAGCTGGGGTGAAGAGTATGACGCGCATCCAGCAGCACCAAAATATTACAAGATTTCAAATAGCAGTGGTGATTCTTCATTGCAAGAGTACACTGGTTCATTTGAAGTAAATACAAATAATTCTGTTATTGCGATAATATATTATGTTGATGGATTGGCAAAATACTATGAATATACAATTACTTGTATCGATTCGGTTGCACCTTCTAGTTCAATGCTTATGAACAATTTTAATATTAGTTGCGATTTAACAGAAGAGTATCCTATTGTAATTACAGTATCAATACAAGACTACGAGAGTGGAATAAATAAAGTTTATTTAAGTACTGGCGAAGAGTTGACTAGAGTAATTGACAATACCTATATGGTTAGAATATCTTCATTTGCGGATTTTGTAATATATGCAGAAGATTATGTTGGATTAAAGGCTTCATATGGATACAGTTTTGCCACATTTGACAACACAACATTGTTATCCTATAACGCAATTTATAATGCGCTAGATAGCGATTTGTACAGCACATTAGGGTGGAGCACTGTGATATCTAGCTTTAATGCACTAAGTAATTATCTATTTTCAGACAATCAATCAACTAGCACAATTGCGGGCTATTGCAGAGCCATTGATGAGGCTATTGTGGGCGACATCATTGTAACAACAGTGTTTAATAAAGTGCCAACTGGGCTTTCTATAATGGATTTTACAGTGCCAGCATCAAGCACAAATTTATTGCTTGGCGACACAGCAACAATATTTATATCAACCATTGCGCTAGCTGATAGTGTTATTGATGATTACATTTTGCAAGGCTCAATTTTGGCGGGATACAGCGACTATAATGGATACTCTTTATCACTTTCTATAATTGATAGTACGGGAGAAAATGTAGTAATATCAGATGAAATTTTGCTTGAAATTTTGCTCCCAAATAGCGCTACAATTGCAGAAGTTTTTTGCCTTGACAAAAGCGGAAGTCTTGTAGAACTAGCGTCATATATATCAGACGGATATATAAATGCAACAGCATATGATGTTGGGAATTTTTTCTTAATATGCAAATATACAGAAATTGATTATGGTTCAGGAATATGGGTGGGCAATGCTTTTTATTCAACGAGTCTAATATTATCTACAATAGCAGTGGTTATTGCAATAGCTGTAGTGGCATTTGTAGCAGGCATAATAATTTATAGAATTGTTGATAAAAGGAAACGAAAACACTAACTTCAGATACCCAAAATAAACTTACAATAAAAATCAAAATATTACAAAAATAGCCTCAATTCATTATCAATATTATGAGATAATGTGTTGAGGTATTTTTTATGGCAAGAAAAATTGTAATAACATCGGGCAAAGGTGGTGTCGGAAAGACAACAGTTGCAGCACATTTAGGTGGGGCACTAGCAAAAAGCGGTGCAAGAGTTTGTATGGTTGACGCTGATGTTGGGTTAAATAATCTTGATGTTGCGCTTAATATGGAAGGTGATATTGTATATGATATTGGTGACATAATAGCGGGTAGATGTAGTATCAACAAGGCGCTTATTTGTGATAAGGTTTACAACAATCTTTATCTATTGCCAACAGCACGATATCTGCCGATAGATGTGTTGACAAATGAAATATTTTCTGACATTATTACAGAACTTCAACCTAGCTATGACTTCATTTTGATTGATTGCCCCGCGGGAATTGATGAGGGATTTCAACGCGCAGTTGTGCCAGCAAGTGAAGCAATTGTTGTTACAACCCCGCATATCAGTGCCTTGCGCGACGCAGATAAAGTAATAGGAATGTTGGGTTCATATCACATTGCAACAGTTGGATTAGCCGTTAATCGTGTTAGGGGCGATATGGTTGTTCGTGGAAAAATGATGTCGCCATATGAGTGCAGTCAGCTTTTACGCGTGCAGATTAGAGGGGTGTTGCCAGAAGATGATATAATTGTGGAATCAAATCATATAAGCGCCAATATAAAAAGCAAAACCGCAGAAGCATATACATATTTTGCAGAAAACATAAGGGGTATGTCGCAGAAAATTTACAATCCAGAAGCGCAATATAGTGGTATATTTGGAAGATTTAAAAGGAGATAAAAACAATGATTAAACGCAAAAACGAAACATTTACTAGGGCTAAAAAAATGCTGTTAAATGACAATGACATTCCAACAGAAACACTTGGCATATTGCGCTCAGATATGTTAAATATATTGAGTGGATATTTTGAATTTAATACAAATAGTTTAAACATTGATGTGATACTCACAAACGCTGGCAGTTATTGTTTGAAAATTGATTGCAATATTGATAGAATTAAGGCTGTAAAAATATTGTAACATATAAAACTCTTGCAAAAAAAGGTGTTTTGATATATAATTAAGATATGAAATATGCAATATTAGGTGGTGCATTTGACCCACTTCACAGCGAACATATGGCGTTAATAGAAGGGATAATCGCAAGTAAATTATGCGACAAGATTATTCTAGTTCCGTCATACAATCCGCCCCACAAGAGCAAAAAATTGGTTGATTTTGACAAGCGTGTTGCAATGTTATCGATATATGTCAATGTGAGAAAAGATGTTATAATTGACACAATTGAGCGAGATGCTGGTTTAGAAGATAGTTTTGCATATAAAATCATTCCTAAAATTAAAGAAAAGTACGGGAACCACGAGTATTTCTACGCAATAGGTGGAGATAGTATGATTATGTT
>JAWXUT010000146.1:0-2867 GCA_044426075.1 Bacillota bacterium | reverse complement strand
GCAGATGCCCAAGAGTGACACAAACTTGTATTCTTCTTTTGGTCTTTGCCCCACGCCTCATACGCCGTTGTTGCACCCTCTGCTATCATATTGTGCCAAGAGTGGGAAGTGGTGTTTGTAAGTAGTGCAATGGCAGTTTCAGTTTCGCCGATATTTATTAGACCCATTAGCACAAAGTATGACATAAATACTCCGCAACTCAATCCTTTTTTGCTTATATGGGATACTATATTGTGCGTTTTGGGAGCCAAATCAAAGAATATTGCATATGTATTTGCGTGCAATGAACTGTGTTTGCTACCTATAGCATCTACAAAAAGTCCCGTTTTTGTGTCAAAGAAAGTATCAATATAAGCTTGCTTCAAGCGGGCAAATTGGCTATCGTAAGGCACACCTAATATGTCTTTTATCTCTTCTACACATTTAATCATGCCAACATAAAGTGCATTTATTACATTGTGGCACCCGTCATCTATCACCTTGTTTAGTGGGAAGTCGTAGTTATCCCTTAAGTTCATTGGCCAGTCAACCAAGTTCCATTTATCTTTTACGCTCCATAGCAAACCATTTTCACCTATAAATTGTGAAAAGTATGTAACTAACGCTTCAACTGTTGGCAAGCAACTTTGTAGAAAATCGCGGTCACCACTAAAGTTGTAGTGTAGCAGTTGCTGATAAGGATACAACAGCGAAAAGTCGGCTATTTCTTGCACAAAACTTGCGGGTGCAACGGCGGTTAGCCCTTTGCAGATAAATGCCGATTGTTTGAAGTCATCCATAGCTTTTTTGAACAACCTTGTGTCGCCAGTTAGCCACATTTGACTGTGCCCAGTAACTGTTAGGTCGCCTAGGTACTGCCCTTTCTCGCGGTGGGGGCAATCCACATAAACTTCTTGCGCGCAATACTTTACGGCATTTGCGCAAATTTCCCACGTTTTTGCGATAAGGGAGTGCTCTGTTTTTAAACTTAGTACATTTTTATATGGATAGTGGCGGACAATTACAGAAAAATCTGACATTTGCACACTGCTTTTTGCTGTAACTTCCATATATCTAAAGCACTTGTATTCGTACTGTTCAAGATAGTTTGCGCCTTTTTTCAAGATAAATACATCATCATAAACCGTGCTACAACGCATTTTGTATCTAACAGAACCGTCGCTATTCAATTCTTCACCGCATCTAACTTTTATGCGATTGCCACACTTGCCATGTGCGTTAAAGGCTATTGTTCCAGTTACAGTTGTGCCAAAATCAATAAAATATCCACCTTTAATTGGGGTAACCGTGAGGGGTTCCACCTTGTAAACTGCAAGGTTTGGGGTTATTTGTGGAACAAAAGTATAGTCCACCACTTTTTTAGGTGCAGCCTTCCAAGCAGAATCATCAAAATCTGGGCTGAACCAATCTAGCGATTTTCTGTTATCTATTTTTTCATTAAATTGGGTGTGATAAGCAACTTTGTCGCGTCCTTTATACATAGTTGTGTCGTAACACTTCCACTCGCTATCAAATAAATTGGTTTCTGCAACAAGTAGGTCTGCCACCATACCTTGCCTAAGGTCACCGCTGTTGTATGCGCGATTGATGTAGCCTTGATAATGTACGTGCACGGCAAAAGTGTTCTGCCCAACACGCAAATATTTGCTGATATCAAGGGTGTTGTAGTTGTAACAATGGGCGTAGCTGTTGGCGGGACCTTGCGTTACAAAAACACCATTTATATATAGTTTATAGTAGTCATCGGCAGTAATTTTTAGCACCGCGCCTTGTGTGCTAGCAATATTTACACTTTTTCTAAAATAGGTGTGTTGATTATAGAATTTTGCACTATGTGGTTTTGCACGTGTTGATTCACATTCTTTAAAAGCCAAATTTATTGGCTCGGTGTGTAGGAATTTTGGGCTACAAATCCAACTATTTTCAAAATTAAATGTTGTCATAATTATTGCTAAATCTCCGCTTTTCTATATGATATCACATTTTTAGTATTCTTACAATATAAATCTTATATTTTAAAGAAAATTAGCTATTGCAATTTATTTAATCATTTGTTATAATAACAAGAAGGTGATTGCAAAACTTGCATCATTAGGAGATTTTTTATGGAAGAAAAAATTAAAAGCGTGTTAGAACAGCTTACTTTGGAGGAAAAGGCGGCACTAACATCGGGCATTACATTTTGGAATACAACACCAATACAGCGTTTGGGCGTGCCTCGTACAACAATGGCAGACGGCCCTCACGGAGTGCGAAAAGAAGTTACAAACCCAGTAGTTGGCAACATATTTGGCAACAGCGTACCTGCAACTTGCTTTCCACCAGCAGTAACGCTAGCAAGTACTTGGGACAGAAATCTAGTTTTCAAAGTAGGAGAGGCACTAGCTGAAGAGTGTTTGACGCAAGGGGTTGATACGATATTGGGCCCTGGCATCAACGTTAAAAGACACCCTATGGGAGGCAGAAATTTTGAGTATTTCAGCGAAGACCCATATCTATCTGGTGAGCTTGGGGTAGAATACGTAAACGGCGTGCAGAGCAAGGGCGTTGGCACATCACTAAAGCACTTTGCGGTTAACAGTCAAGAGTACAGAAGACTAGTTGCCTCATCTGAAGTGGATGAAAGGGCATTAAGAGAGATATATTTATCCGCATTTGAAGCAGTGGTAAAGCGCGCGCAACCTCGTACAATAATGTGCAGTTATAATCCTATAAACGGCATACACGCAAGTGATAACAAGCGATTATTGACAGATATTTTGCGTAATGAGTGGGGATATAAAGGCATAGTGGTATCCGACTGGGGTGCTGTAAATGACAAAATCAAGGCAGTTGAAGCGGGTATGGATTTAGAAATGCCCCACAGC
>JAWXUT010000021.1:0-19815 GCA_044426075.1 Bacillota bacterium | reverse complement strand
ATGCGTCCTCGCGCTGAGAGCCCAACAGAAACATATGATGATGAAGAATAAAAATACAAATTTAAGGAGATACAAGCGTGGCTAACAATTGGACTGAGGCACAACTAAAAGCGTTAAACAATACTGGCAGTTTGCTTGTAAGCGCATCGGCTGGCAGTGGAAAAACCACTGTTATGATTGAGCGCGCGCTAAACTACCTAAAAAATGGTGGCGACATTAAGCGTATAATTATTTTAACATTTAGCAAGGCTAGCGCATACGAAATGAAGGAAAAACTTATGCAAGAGTTGCTTGCGGCAGTCAGCACAGAAGCCGAGCCCGCCCACCTTAAAGCACAGATTGCAGCCCTACCTTTTGCCCACATTGCAACTATAGATAGTTACTGCTATTATCTATTTAAAACCTACTTTGAAGATATAGGTGCAGACCCACAGACGGAACTGTTAGACCCCACAGAAGAGGCTCCCAGACTAATTGAATCGGTTACCGAAACACTTGAAAGTTTACTAACTACTGATGATGAAGAATTCCATTTATTGGTGGATAATTTTGTAGAAAACCGCACCATTAGTGGGCTAGTTGAGATGATAGTAAATATAATTAATTTCACCGAAGTGCTTGCAGATGGCGATGCCTTTTTTGATATGGCAGAGGTTGAAAGTGCAAGCCCCCTTGACAGCAATAAGTCGGTGGATTTTTTACTAAAGTACTACAGAAAGCGCTCCGCATTTTACGCTCCTCGCACCGAACAAATATTGAATCGCGTTAAGCAGTTAGAAGAAATGGGGCTAGTTTTGCCAGACAAAGTTTCAGACGCACTTGCAGAATATTTAACTATGCTAAATCGCATTGCGCGCGCAAATAATTTAGAAGCGTTTTTAACAACAATTGATGCGTGGCAAACCCCTCCCGCACTTAGATTTTCTAAGCCATATAACGACGTTCGCGACGAAGTTTATGCTGCTGTTAAAGATGTAATTAAAAGTTCTAAGGCGTTTATTGTTGAGGATATGTGTGTAAAGTTTGCTATTTCTGGTGCAAACGCGCACAGCAGTTTTTCCATTTTTACAAATAGAGAAGGTGAGGCGCAAGCGCACAATAAAAAATTGTTACAAGTTGCCAAACTTTGCCGCAACAACTTTCAACAAGGCAAAAAACAAGATAAAGTTGCAACCTTTTCGGATATGGAGCACTCCGCTCTACAAATTTTGCAAAATCCTATCCGCGCAAATGAAGTTAAGGCTAGCATTGATGCCATTTTTATGGACGAGTATCAAGACACAAACTATCTGCAAGAGGCAATTATTAATGCCATTCAATCGGATAATTTATTTATGGTTGGCGACGTTAAACAGTCTATTTATCGCTTCCGCTTTGCTGAGCCAAAACTGTTTTTAAATCGCCGCGACAACTACGATATGTTGGGCAACGGCACAAATGTAAATTTAAATGACAACTTCCGCAGCAATGCCGAAGTGCTACACTTTGTAAACTTGATTTGTGACCACGCAATGACCCACGATTTTGGTCGTATCGACTACGCACAAACTGCCCGTTTAGTGGCGGGTGGCAAATATCCACTAGACCCCACACTGCCCGCGGTTGCTGTTGCGCTGTTTAAAAAAGAGAGAGAGACTAAGTTCTTCCCACCAGAATACACCATAGCTTCTGCCCCTTTAAAACACGATAAGGTGAGCAAAGAAGGCATCTATATAGCAGAAAAAATTGCAGATCTTGTTGCAAATCACACCATTTTTGACCGCGCAACCGGCGCACACAGACCTATTGAATATAGAGATATCGCCGTGCTTATGCGCACCAAATCGGCTTCTAGTATTTGCGAACAATTGGATATCCGCAACATTCCTTATATGGCTAGCGGCTTTAAAGGCGACAAACTTACTGCCGATATCGAGCTGATTGTTGCATTATTGCGCATAGTTGATAACTACAAACAAGATATCCCGCTTGCTTCTGTTATGCTGAGCTACTTTGGTTCTTTTACTGATTATGACCTTGCGGTTATCCGTAGCAATTCACCAAAAGCACCATTTTTTCATAACGCGTTAACCACCTTTAATGGCGACGCGAACATTAAAATGAAAATTGATTCCTTGTTAAATATAATAAGGATATATAAAGGGCTTGCCGATATGATGAGCGTTGATGCCCTTATCGACTACATTTTATCTGCTAGCGGATACGATGCTTATCTCGCTTCATCTGACAGCAAACGGCTACAAGTAGTGAACACTTTTATAAATTCTATCCGCAACAAAAACGCCAGCACTAGCATATCAAACTTTTTAAAATACTACGATAGCCAAAAAGAAATTGATGTTAAACTTGCCGTGTCTTGCGACAATATTGTTACATTTATGAGCATTCACGCAAGCAAAGGCTTGGAGTTCCCAATTGTTTTTTACGCCAACGCGCACGACGGATTCAGCAAAAAACGCATTACCGATAAAGTGTTGCAGATTGATGCGGACTTTGGCATAAACCTAAAATATCGTAATATGAGCGACAAAACTATTGCAAACACAATAACCTCTATTGCATTCCAACAAAAACAAATCTTTGAAGAGTTGCAAGAACAAGTGCGCTTGATGTATGTTGCGCTAACGCGTGCAAAATTCCACTTGTTTATTTCTGGCAATGATGTTAACGTCAACTGCGCTCTGCCCGACGGCACAAATTCAACCATCGGCTGGATTAAGTTTGCCGCGCAATTTGACAGCAGAGTTCAAAAATACATATCCTATCCCGAAGTGCAAGAAATACCCAAAGTAGCAAAGCCAATGCTTCCACCTACTACGCATTTTAAACCGCTTAAATTAGATTATCCTTATCCTAATGCAAGCGCTACAACTATAAACACCAAATTTTCAGTTAGCACCGTTGCCAAAATGGCACTAGATGAAGAAGAAAAAGTGCACTATATATCCACTTTGGGTGACACAAATGCGGAGTTAGGTACCTTGTATCACACTATTTTGGAAAATATTGATATTACACTGCATTCGCATTCAGAAATAACATCACAAATATCCAAAATGCTAGAAAATGGCATAATTGACTGCAATCTATCCGATATTGACATAAATATGCTACACAATGTGCTGGCTAGCGAGGTTTTTTGCATTGCAAGACGGGCAAAATGCACCGAGAAGTGCCATTTATGCTATATAAACCCGCGTGCGAGTTAATGGACACCGACTGCAAAGATAAAGTGTTGGTTCAAGGCATAGTTGACCTTGTTGTAGAAGGCGAACAGAATATTCTTGTAGACTATAAAAACACCAAACTCACGCCAGAAAGTGCAAAAAGCCGTTATATTTCGCAGATAAATACATATGCTATTGCTGTAGAAGAGTTGATGGGCATAAAACTTGACCGCAAAGTTCTCTATTTGATAAACCAAAATGTGTTTGTTGAGTTGTAATAGATGTTTAAAATATAAATATTATATAAAAAATTTCAAAAATGTATTGCAAATATTGTCATTAGGGTGTATAATAAGTGTATATTACTCAATTTAGGAGAGAGTTATGGATTTCTTGATCTCTATCATGGACAAAATCGCTGATTTTATGCAAAATAGTATCGACTTTTTGGGGTTGGGCGAACTATCACCTGCACTATACATTATAGCTGCCGGCGTTATTCTAGTTTTTGTTGCATATCTAATTGCGCTAATTGCTAAGTCAAAAAGCAAGGCTAAAAAAGCTGCTGCTTCATTTGATAGCGTTACCGCTTACATCAACACCGTTGGTATTATCGACGAAGAAAATGTTGAAGGTTTAAATGCACAAATTCGCACGCTTCCACCACATACAAACAAAGGTTGGCAAAATTTTCTAGATCAACAAACAGGTTATCCATCAGATTATATGGACGGGCATTGTTGTGGCAAAAAACGCCATAAAAAGCGTTGTGGCGCAGGTGTTGGATTCTTTAAAGCTTTCTCAAAAGTTGTAATTTTATTATTAATTGCGCTTTCTGCTATTGCATGTAAAGATTCTTTAACAAGCGCTGCAGAAGATATCACACTAGTTGTAATATTAGTTGCTGGTACAATTGTTGTGCCTTGCCTTGCATATATGTTCTTCTTGGCGCTATTAAAATGCGGCAACAAAAAACAACACAAACGTTTACGCGCTTCAGAAAAAGCTTTCCTAGAGTGTATGGATAACAATGTTATCATTTATCACGAAGAGCAAGACGACTTTGTATCTGCAAATATTGAAGAAATTAATGCAAACATTGAAGAAATTCTAATAAACAAACTAGACAACACTGAGATTTTTGAAATTGTAACAACTCCTATAGTTGAAGAAGATTTTGCAGAATACGATGAAGAAGAGTTCGCTTACGAACCAGAAGAAGTTGTTGAAATTGTTAAACCAGTAGAAAAATTCACTCCAGTTGAAGAAATTGTTACTGAAGTTGAAGAAGAAATTGCTGAAGTTGAAGAAGAAGTTGTGGCAACTGTAGAAGAAGAGCCACTTACTGAAGAAGAAATGCTTGGCAGAAACCTTGTACAACTTGTTACAATAATTGATACAGCAAGCAGAGATACTTCACTTACAGAAGAAGATATAGACGACCTAAAAATGCTAATTGCACACGCACTTTTAGACGGCGATTATACACACCCAGATGAGCAAGAAATTTTAGGACTATGTTTCCAAATTCTTGACGGTATCGAATTTTAACACTAAACAAAACTATAAAGGTGAAACAAATGGACGCAGACCCTAACAGTTACATAACAATAATTACTGGCTGAGCCATATAGCACACCCGCAAGGTGTGCTAGCCTTTTGATGATTACACCAAAAAGGAGTGGCTACGCTGCTCTTTTTTAATGCCCATATGAGGAGGTAATCATGATTCAAATTTTCAATTCTGCAAATGACATCTTGCAAGAAATCGACTGTGATATCAGCCGTGCAATTGACGTAGCACACAAGTGGATTCATTTAACAAACCCAACAGATAAAGAAATAGAACTTATTTCGCGCCTAACAGCTATCCCAGAAGATATGCTTAAAGCCGCGCTTGATGAAGAGGAACGCGCTCGTTTAGAGATAGATGACGGCGTTAAACTTGTGCTGTTTGATATACCTACAATTGAAGATGAATCATCATATTTTAGCTATTCAACAATGCCTTTTGGCGCAATGCTATCAAACAATTGCATAGTTACCGTTTGTCTAAAAGAAAGTAGCATAATACATAGCCTAATTTACGGCAACCAAAAGCTACAAACAACAAACAGATTGCGAATGTTGTATCAAATGATGTACAGCACCCATATCAGTTTTTTGCACTGCCTAAGGCAAATTGACAAGGCAAGTGGACGCATACAGTCCGAACTTCAACGCACAACGAGAAATGAAGAGTTAATTCAGCTCCTTGACCTTGAAAATTCACTTGTTTACTTTAGCACATCACTAAAAGCGAATAAAATGGTTATAGAAAGGCTAACCCGTCTAAAAACCAAAGGTGAAGATGAAGAAGACCGCGAACTTTTAGAAGACGTAGCTATTGAAAACAACCAAGCAATAGATATGTGTAACAACTATCGTGACATTATGAGTGGCACACGCGACGCATATGCATCAGTTATAAGCAACAACCTTAATATGATAATGAAGGTGCTAACTTCGCTAACAGTTGTGCTATCTATACCTACCTTAATTGCTTCATTTTGGGGAATGAATACCACTGTGCCTTTTGAAAACCAGTTGTGGGGATTTTATGCAGTACTTGCAATAGCGCTTGCATCAACTATTATAGGCGGCGTGTGGATGTCTAAAAATCAAATTAAGATACAAGCTAAACGTCAAGTGCACCACCCCAAAAAACCAAGATCAAAACACAGAAAAAAATAACATCAAAAAAGGAGCTAAAAGCTCCTTTTTTTAGTTATAACAATGTGCGGATTAATGTTAGTCCGCAGCGTCTGCAAACATCTCAAGTTTGTTTGCGGAAGGTAGCGCTTTGCTGTCTCCGTGTTTAACTAGTGCCATGCAAACAATTGCAAGTATTACACAAATTGTGCTGTATATGAATAGAGAAGAGTTGCCGAATGCATCCATTATAACACCCGCAATAAATGGTGTGATTGCTTGCGCTGACATTGTGGCGGTGTAATAGTAACCGGTGTACTTGCCAACTGTGCTGTTTGTAGAAAGCTCCACAACCATTGGGAAGGTGTTTACGTTTGTGATAATTAAACCAAATCCGCTTATCAAATAGAACACTGTAAATAAGTACATTGCCGCTGCGTTTGGTGAACTTGCAAACAAGTAGATCATAAGGAATGCTATAGTTGACAAAATAAAGCCCAATATAATAGATTTTTTTCTGCCAATCTTAACCGCAAGCACACCTACTGGAATAAATGCGATAGCTGATATTCCCATTGAAATACCACTTATTATTCCGCCCAAACCAGAAGATAGGTTTAGCGTTGTTGTTAAATAAATTGATAAGTTACTGCTGATTGCATTGTATCCCATAAACCACATAAAGATTGAAGCAAGTATCAATAAGAATGATTTGCGTTTTGCTTTATCCATTTTTGTTTCAACGATTGTAGTTTGCGCCTCTTTATCGTTGGTTTCAGCAACCTCTTCGTCCTCTTCATCAGTTATGCCATATTCTTCACATATAGCAACGTTTTCTGCAACCAATTTCTTTTCTTTTACAAGAAGCAAGAATGCCACTAATAACAATACCATTGATAGCGCAACTAGCCCGAATATCATTACATATCCAGTTGGATTTATCATAAACACAATTGTATAAATTAAAAATGCAATCGCGCCTCCTACGCCGCCAACAAGGTTTATCATTGCATTTGCTTGGCTACGCAATGGCTTTGGTGTAACGTCTGGCATTAGCGCTACTGCTGGTGAACGGAAGGTTGCCATTGCCATTAGTACAAAGAACAATATTACCATATACACAACTATGCGCATGGGGTTTTCTGTTGTGATTTTTGTGTTAACTTCTTGGCTTGCAAATGCATTTAATCCAGATATAACAAAATTGTTGTACTCTGTTGTGTAAGAAGCTTCGCCGTCTTCATCATATATAACACACCCATCTGCATCAACTTCAAATGGATTTAGCGCTACTTCTAAGTAGTCTGCAAGAGAGTTGATATCATTTTTAGACATATAGCTATAGTCGCAATAATCTGTGTTTGTGGCGCCCAATCCGTAAATGTATGTATACAATGATTCCGCGTCATAAACAGTGCCGTCTGCGGCCTCATATGAATATCCTTCCGCATATGTTACAGTGATTTCTGACCTTAAATCGCTCGCTTCATTTAAAGAATTTACAGCGGTTACTGGTATAAATATCATAAGTAGTACAGATAATAGCGTGCCGATTACTATAAATGGCGTTCTTCTGCCGTACTTAGTCATTGTTTTATCAGAAATCTTGCCGAATAGTGGCAACATAAATAATGACAACAAGTTATCTAGACCCATTATAAGCCCACGCATTGTGTTGCTTAAACCAAAGGCATCTTCTAATAATAGTGGAACAACATAGTCATATGCTGTCCAAAATACCATTACAATGGCAAATGCAAGACCAACTTTTATCGTCTTTTTGTAATCTAATTTCATATTTTTTCTCCTAATGATAAGGTTTACTTAAATAGTATACCATAAATATGAAAAATTGCAAGAGGCAATAAAAATTTTGTGTGCAATACTACCATATTTTACCTAATCTTTACATAGCGGAGACAATGCGCGCAACAACAACACTGGCGTCATCTGCTGTTTTGCCCCCATTTATTGCAACCACCGCTTCAATTATAGTAGACGCAACCATTTCAGGATTTATTGTGCTTATTGTGGATAATAAGTCTGTGAGCTCGGTTCTGCCAATATAATCAACAATGCCGTCGCTAACCATAACAATTGTGCTGCCGTGCTTAATTGCAGACCTTGTTATTAACGGCGCCGATTCCGCTATTATGCCCAGTGGCAAACTGCCGCACTCAACAACTTCCACTACACCCTCGCATACAATAAAGCTTTCGCGCCCGCCCAACTTTACAAAATCTATATGCCCGTTGTATGTATCAATTACCGCAATATCAACGGCGTTAAAACTCTCTTTTGCCCTAATTGCAAGCAACCTTCCCACACTGGATGCAATGGTGTTGTGGTCAAACCCCGCCTTGTAAAATGCCTCTAACATACTTACGCAATATCCACTATCTTGAGCCGCGCTCTTGCCACTGCCCATACCGTCTGCAAGTATCAGCATTGCCCTCGTGTTGTCAATTTTAAGCGCGCTATGATTATCTCCATTTATTACGCCTTCTGTGTGGCTAACTTGGCTTGCACCATATATTATGCTGAACTTTGCCGCCTTTTCCAGGTGCACAGCACACAATCCAC
The DNA here is from genome assembly GCA_044426075.1 of Bacillota bacterium. Classification (GTDB taxonomy): domain Bacteria; phylum Bacillota; class Clostridia; order Christensenellales; family DTU072; genus JAWXUT01. The sequence continues at coordinate 11,374 of JAWXUT010000021.1, read as the reverse complement.
TTGGCATACTTTCTTTACTAATTATGTCCATATTGTATCCCATAACAGCGTTTATGGTATCCTTTAGTTTAGGATTTACAATATCGCACTCGTTTATTATCAGCGTTAATTGCGTGTTGGAATCGGCATTAAAAATAACCGTATCTTTAACCGCAATATTGCAAGAAGACAGCCTATGCTTTAGTTCTTGCTCGGCGCCCTTATCAAATGTAAGGTTTGTTTCTACATCGCTTTTGAGTTTGTCTAGCAGTATGCCAACGCCTTCCATTTGGTCGCTTATCATTGCCCTGCCCTCGTCTACATTAGATCTTTGTTGTAGCGATACTTTGTAGTTATCTGCGGTGTTATTTATGCAGTACAACAGCCCGCCTATCCTCACGCATCTACTACTAAGCACTGGTGGGGTGTCTAGCAAGGTGACAATATTATTTTTAAGTGCTTTATGCACCACATCTTGAAACATAATTCCGATATCAGCGCCCCCTATTTCCGACTGGCAAATTATATAATTAGGACAAATTTTGCAGTACTTATCCACCACCTCTTTGGTTAGCGCGCAGCAATCATTTTCTGCTGATTCAACCGCCACTTCAATATGCAGAATATCCGATATCTCATAAAAAACTTGCGATAACTTGTTTAGTTTATCTGCAATATGTTTGCGGTCGCGATTAATAAGTGTGCGTGGCAGTTCGGTTTCTGCAAAACACGGCGCAAAATATATGAGTTTATCTTTAAATTTGTTGGGAATTGCAAAAAATATCACCACCCCAACTGCGGGTGCAATAAGTGTGAAGAAGTCAATTGGGGCATTAAAAATCAAAATGTATCCTAAATTTACACCCACCATAACAACGCCCGCAATATACTGGTTATCGCGGTCAAAAACGGCACAAACTCCGCCAAAAAGTAGGCTTAGTGCAATATAACTTATATCTCCGCTTCCAATAGCGCCCCCTATGCCCAAAGATAAAGCAAGCACTAACTCCAACTTCTGCGACACAAACAGCATTGCAAGCAACACAACAACCACCACTGTGCTAAAAATTGAGTATCCCACAATGCATATGCTTGCAAACCCCATTCCGAACACTGCAAATGTGTAGCAAAACGCCAACACCTCTTCTTTGCTTAAACTGAATCGCATACGCTTTTTGAGCACTGCAAATAGCACAACAACAAAGCAATACAACGATATCTGGCTGCAAATAAGCCCCAAAATAGCGCCATAAATGCTAGCAAGCTCGTTAAATATAAATGTAGGAATCAAACTAACCACCGTGCAAATGCTCATAGTTAACATACGCAATTTTTTTCGTAATCTGTAATGAACAAACATAGCAATCACAACCGCAACTATGGGCGCAACCACCGAAATTAAGGTTGCAATGCTAAAGTTAACCGCAACGCCCGCACAAATATACAACGGCGACAACACCAGTACATTTTGCTTGCAATACACAAGCGCCATAAAAAATGCCACACTAAATGCGACTATACCCAACACGCTTTCTATGTAGTTCAATATTAAAAATGCCACAAAAAAGCACAAATTTTTAGCTATCTCTTTAATCTTCATAGATAAAAGATACCACAAACTTGTGCAAAATTATTGTAATTAATGTAGATATTGCCGCATTTTATGTCGAATTAAGCGATATCCCACCTCTCTAAAAAGTCAAAATCCCAATCTTCAATAACATAGCTTAGCACGGCTCTGCCCACAATGTCCGACACATAGCCAAGGTCGCCCGTTGTTCTGCTGTCAACAGAAAGCCCCCTATTGTCACCCATATAGAAAAACATACCTTCTGGCACCGTTATGCGCGCCATTTCTGATGCCATAATATTGTCGGGATGAATATATTCTTCCACCAATTTAACACCATTTAGCCAAACATAATAGTAGCCGTCGCTTGGGTCTTGTATGATTTCTACAGTGTCACCTTCCATACCTATTATGCGTTTTACAAGATACCTCTCTTCTCCGTCGGTCACTTTGTGGCTATTAAAAACGACTATATCGCCATTTTGATAACTGCCTTGTTTGTACAAAAGCAACACATCGCCGTCTTGAATAGTGTTCTCCATACTAACACCAGAAACTGGAATTGAAGTAAACAAATACTGGCTTAATCCATAGGATATTATAACTAACAATGCAATTATAATTATATTGATTAGTATTTTTTGCACCTTTACTCTCATCATATCCCCTCTATCTAAATGAAAATTATGCTTCCCACTATAACGCCCCCGCTAATGGCTAACGATTTAACATCACGCCAATCTTCAAGAGACATATATCGTTCGTCTTTAAATGAACTTGCTGTTAGCATAACACTCTTAAAATACCCATTTGTTTCGGGAATATTAACAGTATAGCTGAAGCTTACTATATCGCCTTTAACCACACGTTGCACTGTTAAGATAACATCTGTCTCAACATCGGTTGCAAAATCGATTCGCAATATATTATCTGCAAATTGCGCGCTATGGGTACCAATATTATATGTTTTAATACCCCATTCTCCCGCTGTTATGCCAGTAACGCCACTTTCTAATTCAACTAAGCCAAGGCTATTTTCTAATCTCGCAACGCCACTGCACTCCGAAACAAAACATTGTACGCCAAAGCTTGGTTCAAATACTATATTAGTTATAATGCGATTTTCTTGTATAACTTCTTGTCCGCTAAGGTCAAGGAAATCAACTACAGTACTGCAAATTAATCCGTTGCTGTAGCACACATCGGCATAAACAAATAGCGGTGCTTCTTCATCAGTTATAGTAACTTGCCCTAGCACCTCGTTTTGTGACACGGTAACAACCTTTGTGTGGAACCAATCGCGAACGGCGTGATTGTACTCCCCACTGCTGTAATATATGGTTGTGTTATCTATATTATAACCATTGTCAAACTTTACATAAGCATAAGTTTTGCCGTCTTTAGAAACCGAAATATTTGTTTCGGGCATAGTTGGCATACTTTCGCCTTTAGCTATCATATTGAGCCAAGCCTTAACACTATCTGCGGCTGGTTTTAAAATATAATCGTCGGTGCCTGCGCTTGTAGTTAGCACTACATTGTTGTGTGGAAGCAACGCGATTAGGTTACTTAACCTATCTATATCCGCTTTGGTGGAGTTGGAGCCAATGGATATCAGCATAGGCACTTCAATATATTTTGCATATGCAACAGACGCCACGCCAGCAAGCCAGCTCATACGTTCGCTATCCATAACGAGCTCTTGCCCGCCACCGTATTTGTGATGTTTGATGTATTCGCCATAACCGCTGCCATTTATTGCAGCAATAGCGCTAATTGTGTTTTCAGTGGAGCCTGCAACTTGCATAGCAACTTCAACACCGCTACCTAGCCCAAGCAAAATTGGTTTTTTGTAGCCGAATATACAATCTGCAACATAAATCGTGCGTTTTACAATAACAGAATACAAGTATTGGCAAGTATCTTTTGCGGTTGGACAAACTTTAGTTAAGTGTTCGCCCGCTTCGTGATAGCATCCGTAGCTATAGCTTTCACCAAACATTGTAGCGGGCATAGCAACACCCGATATATCTGGCACTATAACAACAAAGCCTAACTCTGCTATCTTTTTTACAAAGTTAGCATCTGCGGGTTTGCTATATTCTGGCACTACAACAATAGTAGATCCATTTGCTTCTTGCGGAATGAATAACTTTAACGCTACAGTTACTGCATCTAGCCCATCGCCAAGTGCTGTAAAATAGCAATTTTTAGTTGTAATTGCTCCGTCAAATGTGGTATCGCCCTCGTGAAAACTGAGTTCGCTGTCTGTTACATTGTAACCTTCCCACACTTGATGCGGCAGCATTATTTTATAATCCATATATTATTAACCGTTTCTCTTTTTAGCAATAATGCGTTCGATTAGTTTTTGCATTTCAACCATAGGTATAATGCAAGCTGAAAGTGCTATTACGGTCAACCACTCTTTCCAATCAATCATTGTAGCAGAGAACCAAGTGTTTAAGCCTGGAACCAATACAACCACAAGTACAAGTGCTGCGCCAACAAAGAAACTTAGGTTCATAAACTTGTTTCCAAATGGATTTGAAGCAAATAGTGATTGATTTTGTGACCTTACGTTGTAGCCGTGGAACAACTGGATAAAGCAAAGTGTTAAGAACGCCATTGTGCGTGCTTCTGCAAAACTTGCATCATTTGCGCCTAATATCTTGTCTCCAATAAAGAAACTTGCAAGAACCAATGCCGTTTGCATACAACCTTGAATTATGATATCAACACCAGTTTTGCCCGCGAACAGTGATGAACCCGACTTACGTGGTGGATAATCCATAATATCTAGCTCTGCCTTTTCCATACCAAGTGCTAGTGCTGGCAAACTATCAGTTACTAGGTTAACCCAAAGTATCATAACCGCTGTTAAAAAGTGTTCTTGTAGTCCAATTAATGTGATTACAAACAAACACATAACTTCTGCAATGTTTGCTGATAGTAGATATTGTACTGCTTTTTTGATGTTTGCATATACTTTTCTACCTTCTTCAACCGCACTTACTATGGTTGCAAAGTTATCATCTGCAAGCACCATATCACTTGCGCCCTTGCTTACGTCTGTACCAGTTATGCCCATTCCAACGCCGATATCCGCCGCCTTTATGCTTGGCGCGTCATTAACACCGTCACCCGTCATTGCAACTTTTTTGCCACATTCTTTAAAGGTTTTTACTATGCGAACCTTGTTTTCTGGGCTCACCCTAGCGTAAACTGATATGTCGAAAATTTGTGATTTAAACTCTTCATCGCTCAACTTATCTAGGTCTGCACCCGTTATAACGCGTTGCCCTTCTTGCAAGATGCCGATTTCTTTTGCAATTGCAGTTGCGGTGTCAGCGTGATCACCTGTAATCATAATTGCACGCATACCCGCTTTATAACATACTGCAACAGCATCTTTAACTTCTGCACGAGGTGGGTCAATCATACCTACAAGACCTACAAAAGTCATACCAGTTTCAACTGTCTCTAAATCTAGCTCTTCTGTTTTAATGGCAACTGCAAGCACGCGAAGCGCCTTAACTGCCATAGCACTGTTTGCTTGTTTTATAGCTGCAACGTCATCTGCTGTGATGTCACGCGTTACGCCGTTTTCTAGTATCTTTGTGCAAGCATCGATTAGTAAATCTGGTGCGCCTTTAATGTGCGCCACTTTGCTGCCGTCAACGGTGTTAATGGTGGTCATTAATTTACGAATACTGTCAAAAGGTTTTTCTTCCACGCGAGCATAACTCTCTTGAATAGTTGTAAGACCCAATGTATCTGCATATGCAATAAGTGCGGTTTCTGTTGGGTCTCCAACAAGATTTGCGCCACTCCTCTTTGTATCATTACATAGTGCCATTCCGCGTACAAGAATATCTGCTGCGTGTGAAGTTGGCTCTTCTTGCGCCTTATAACTGCCCGTTTCTAGTGTGAATAACTCTTTTACGGTCATTTGATTTAGTGTAAGTGTGCCCGTTTTATCAGAACAGATAACCTCACAACAACCAAGCGCTTCAACTGAAGGCAAGTTTCTTACAATCGCCTTACGGTCGCTCATACGTTGAACGCCAAGCGCAAGCACTATTGTTACAACTGCTGGCAATCCTTCGGGGATAGCTGCAACCGCTATTGCAACCGCTATCATAAACGCGCCACTTATTAACCCAAATATATCTGGGTCGCTAGAATCAACAAAGCCTCTTATCATTATTACTGCAAAAATAACAGCCGCTATGCCTAACACCAATACGGATAACATCTTTGCTGTTTTTGCAAGCTGTGCTTGTAGTGGAGTTTCAGATGAGGTGTCTTCTTGCAACATTGTAGCTATTTTGCCAACTTCTGTTGCCATACCAGTTGCAACTATAACGCCCATACCTCTGCCGTAACTTACAACGCCCGTGCTAAAGCACATATTGTTGCGGTCACCTAGCGCCGCTTTTTCATTTTCAATTACGTCTGGATTCTTTTCACTTGGAACAGATTCTCCAGTTAGTGCTGCTTCTTCTACCTTTAATGAGGCACTCTCTATTAGCCTTATATCCGCTGGCACTATGTCGCCCGCTTCTAAAAGTACTATGTCGCCAACTACTAGCTCCTCACTTTTAACCTTAACTACAACGCCATCACGCATAACTTTTGCAAAGGGCTTATTCATATTCTTCAAGGCTTCCATACTAGCTTCTGCCTTGTTTTCTTGTATAAATCCTATAACTGCATTTATTATTACGATAAGTAATATTATTCCGCTGTCAATTAGTTCAGCGTATTCACTTGTACCCGAAATTAGGTTTTCAATTATACACATCGCCGCGCTAACCGCCGCCGCCACTATAAGCACTATGATCATAACATCTTTAAATTGTGCCATAAATCTCATAAATGCTGACTTTTTAGCACCTTCTGCAAGCGCGTTAATGCCGTTTTTTTCTAGCCTTGCTGCAGCTTCTTGTGCACTAAGTCCGTTTGTGGATGTGTTAAACTCTGCCATTGTGTTTTCTGCTGTTTCTGCAAAATATGGTTTCATTATTTCTCCTTATACTACTTTATTAAAGTACTCTATTGTTCTATTCTAACACATTTAGAAAAATATGTAAATATCTTTTTAATTTTGTAACGCTTGCTATTTACTACTAATTTACTTACTGTACTATATTGATCCTATTCATAGTAACAGATTTATCGCACAATTTATCGCTAATAACGCAGTTATCCACCTTAATTGAAGCAGTGTCACCCTCCATTAGCACATAAACTCTAACTTCAAATCCGCCCATTTTGATTGTAGAATTGCCCTCTGTTGCATAGCACAAGAAATAAGCTACGCCGTCAACTTCTTTTACTACAACGGTGAAATCATCGGATATGGTGTAATCTATACTGCCAATGGTTGCGTTTGTCAAGCTGATTTCAAAGCTTATTGCGTAAATGCCCGCCTCTTCGCTATCAAGGTTGCTAAGATTTATATATGCGTTAATGCTTCCATTATAATCTGCATATGAAAGATCAATAGCTAAATCGCTAGTGCCAATGCTGCCCGCTGCAACAACATCATAAGTTAGCGTAGTGCTTGTGCCACCATACTCCACCGAACACGTAAAGTTTTCGCCCTCTTTTGAGGTATCAAAACCAAACAACATACTTGAAGTTATGTTCACCCTTCCAATACTTGTGTCTGAATAATACACATAAATTTCAGCTCCGTCATAATAGAAGCTATCGCCCACCGTATACCAATCTTTGATTGTTTCTAGGCAGAGAGATATATTTTTTACCGTTACAGAATTATCTCCATTTGTTGTGCCAGTACACCCGCACATCGCCGCAATACATAGGTAAACAAGCAAAATGGATGCTATAATTTTATTCCTCATCGCCGTCCTCCTTAATATCAGTCACCCAAATTTCTGCAACTTCTTGCACTGGAACATTTGCGGGGGCTGAAGTGCGTTCTGCCCAAAGCACAATATCTGTAAGTGAAAAATAGCCGTCGCCGTTTAGGTCAAGCGCATCGCTGTACTGATAACTATCGTCTATGTAAGCGTCCGCAATATCCGCCATATCCTCGCCATTAATGAGGCCGTCGCAGTTTAAGTCGCCTACAACCACAATGCTGTAAGTATATATAATTGTGCCGTCGCCATTTACAATATATGCAATTGCGCCGTTAGGAACGTAACTCTCGGTGTCGGATAAGTCAATATCTTGCCCGTCTACCACCGCAACAAGCGTCAAATAATCAATTAGCGCGATACTTGCACTAAGTTCTGCGTGCGTCACGCTTTCCGTAAACACAAACGCGGTGCTATCACTATATATATATGCAGATGTGGCGCTACTATTAATTGAAGGTTTGGTGGCACTTGTTTCTGCATACACTTTAATGTATTCATTATATGAGAAATACACGTTATTCTCCGCAATATTTACGCTATCGCAAAGTGTGAAAACAACCTTACTGCTTCCCTCTTTGGTGCAATCATAGGTGTTTTGAAGCATAGCTGCAATATCATCATTTTCATAAACCACCACGGCGCCCGATTCGTGCGTAACAGTAAGTGTTCTGCCAATATATGTAAATGCCTCGCCATAATAGAACCACGTTCTGCCCGTGCCAGTAAATGAAACCGACCGAACGCCGTCAATAACTTCAACTTGCCCCGCATAAACAGTGATGCCCTCATGTGTTACATATATGTCTTGCACGCCAACAGTTGTTGGAATGTAGGTGGTTGTAAAGTTATAAACTGGTTCGGAATTTGATTTTGATGCCATTTTTATATAAACTGTAATTGCAATATCTTCATTATAACTATATGTAGTTTGCGCTAAATATGCTGTAACTGATTCAATATAATCGCTAACAGTAACTGTAACTGCTGTAATTGTTATGGCTGCCGGAGCATACTGCACATAAACCGTTTGTGAATCTACTACAGTATTCGCAAAACTGGTGCTGTTGTCAAAATCTGGCGAACCAAATGCAAAGGCAAATAAGCTTGCATCATAATCAATAATTTCCGTGTTGCCCGACACATATGTTACATAATAACTACTGGTGTAGTCAAACTCTTCCCCATACAAATATTCTGTTTTAAACGAGGTAACCATTGTAACAGCCACAACTTTATCCAAAACAAGTAGCGTAAAGCTGGTGCTGTAGCTGCCCATATCGCCTTCATATACTATGTTGATATTTTGTGAAACACCCGTTAGCGTTAAATCACATTGTGATCTGCTGTACTGATTAACTGCTAATTGTTCAACTGCACCGCTTGCCATTTGCGCAAATACAACTGCATCTATATCGAATTCATCGCCAATTTCTATTGTTACATCTGCAATATCTTGCAATCCAACCACATAATCAACTACCTCAATATCAAAGGAATAAATGGTTCCGCTATACTTAAAATATGCAGTTTGTGTGCCAATAATATACGAATCAATTGTAATATTGCTTATTTCAACTGGGGAGCTTATGGTGCCGTCGTCGTATAGAAATGAAATTTCTGCCTCCGGTGTAAAGCCATAATACACAGTTTCTGCACTGGTTATATATGTTGCTACGGGTTTGTGAATTAATTGCAACAAAATTTGTTGGCTAGGCTCTTGCTTGCTGTAGCTGTACACATTGCCGTTTGTGCTGAGGATATACAATTCAACATTGACGTTGTACGATTCACCGTAAGTCGCACTGCTATCTAAACCCGAAATTACATAATAGTAATCTTGAGACGCGGTTTCATCATACAATGGCACAATATAATCTGTGCTGTTTATTGTAAATATTACGGTTATGCTAGGGATTTCATCTTTATAATAAAGTACTGGACTCGTTTTGTCAAGTGCGCTAGTGTCTGTATCGTTATTTATAACATCAACACTGCCACTGAACACCACACGTAAAGTTTGGTCATTAGTAAATGTGCTGCCCGTATTATCGGTGTAACCAACAGTAACTGTTTGATAACCTAACACATTGCTCTCATATCCCGTCACCGTGCACAAACTTAAAGGCACATTGCTTGTTTTTCCAGAATAATAAGTTAGCACCACACTAATTGTGCTGTCTATCTCCGAAAGATAGGTGTATTCTGTTGCAATTGCTGCGGCATTTATACCCGTCACCCTATCTGACACTGTTATTGCATAGGTGTAGATAAACTCTTTTTCATCATAAATATAACTAACTATTACAGTATGGGTACCCATTTCTTTTAATTTGGTATCCGTATGTGAGATATTTAGGTTGCTATCTGCTTCGTCAATTGATATTGTAGTGCCGTCTGCCATAGTGACTACAAAACTGCCGCTGCCCAAACTAAAGTCATCTTCTACATTAAAAGTTGTCTTTAGTGTTTTTGTGGAATCTGCACTGATGCCAGTTGCATAGTTTGATACATTAATGTTGTATGTAAGTGTTTCTTCGCCATAAGTAATGGTTAGCGTTTGCGCGCCTAGCTTATTGCTGTTATAGCCCGAAACCTTGCTGCTATCAAGCGACTCTGTTACGGTTGTAGTTGTAAACACCCCTGTTGCATAGGTAATATTTACACTTCCGCCACTAACATCTAGCGATTCACCATATAAGTACTCGGTTTTTGTAGGCGTTGAATTCCATGCAAGCTTGGTAATATTACTTTGCACTGTAATCTGGCAAGTTGCGGTGTAAGTAACGCCGTCTTGCACGAGAGTTGCGGTAACTGTTGCATATGAATAAATAATTGCACTGGTCATAGTTTCTTTAATGCCAGTAACTAGCCCGTTATCGTCAACCGTTATATATGTTGCGCTTGTGCTATCCACTGAATAAGTAATAGTGCCCGTAATTGTTGCATTTGTTGGGTTGAATATTAGGTTCAGCAATATGGTGTTATTTAATAATACAACACGCGATTCGTCTTCAAAACTCATGTCTTCAAGTGCATATTTTGGTTCTATTGTAATGGTAATTGAATCGGAATAACTGGTGCCGTACGCTTCTGCTGTAAGAGTAACCGTGCCCTCGCCCTTTGCGGTTATTGTGCCCGCGCTAGAAATTGTGGCAACGCTTTCGTCCGAAGAGGTGTATAATATGCGCTGATATGTGGCGTCAGTCGGGCTGATTGTAGCATTTAAATCCAGCACATCACCAATGTAGTATGTTGTGCTAGCTAAATCAATATACACACCCGTGGTGCTTATGTAGTTATCATAAATTAGGTTTGTTGATAATTTGGAAACACTCAAGTTGTACTGCGACTCTACACTGCCCTTATAAACAACCACACCGTCTGTACGCAAAAATGCGCCGTAATTTATGCTTGCGCTGATATCTATTATGTCATAAAGGTCTGAAACATCGCATTCGCTCGAACTATTTGCCCCGCATGCAACAACTGTGCCATCGGATTTTAATCCTATAAGATAATCGTCACTTGCGGAAATATCCACAATATCCGTCCAAGTGGCAACTTCTGTGCTGTTTGTCAAACTGCCCGTAATTATAACAGTGCCGTCAAAATTAAGCCCCGCAGTAAATGTATCTGCAGCTGCAATAGCCTTGATATTTGACCAAGAAGAAACGTCGGTTTGCCCATAAGTGTTGTCACCAAGTGCCTCAACGGTGCCGTCTGACTTTATGCCCACAAGGTGGGTGTCGCTAGCAGAAATAACATAGATTTCTGACCAACTGCTTAAAGCGGTGCTGCTAACTATGCTGCCCGACTGATACACATTGCCCACACTATCTAGTGCAAATGCGCCGTTTGTTTGCGCTTCTACTGCAATTATGCCCGTCCAATTTGTCATGGCGCTTCTGGCCACAGAATCAAGCGAAACAAC
>JAWXUT010000020.1:0-20104 GCA_044426075.1 Bacillota bacterium | reverse complement strand
AAATGCTCCGCATTTGGCTAGATAAATCTAGCAATAGCACCGATATATTACACTCAGCTGTCCGAAAATGCACTTCGTGCGCTTTCTCCCCGCTTCATATAATATTACTTCAAACAGCCCCATAAAAATGTAGGGCTGTTTTGTGATATATGGCTTTTTAGGTTAAAACGCGTAGTTTGCGTGCATAACAATAAAACCCCCGCCCGACCGACAGGAATATTACTAGAGCGTAAATGAGTGTCGGGCGGGCGGGGGTTTTAGAAGTTAGGTGCGTGAAATACGCGTTTTAACGTTTGTAGGGGGTGGAGGCAGTCTCATATAGGTTATCTCCTAGTGAGTCTATTACAACTATTACGGGGAGGTTCTCAACTTCCAATTTTCTGATGGCTTCGGTGCCTAGATCTTCGTAGGCTACTACTTCTGCTTTTTTGATACATTGTGAAAGTAGGGCTCCAGCGCCACCAACTGCTGCAAAATATACGGCTGTGTTTCTTTTGATTGCATCGATTACTGAGGGGAGGCGTTTGCCTTTGCCTATCATACCGGTTTGACCTAGGTCTAGTAAGGTTGGTGCATATTTATCCATACGACTACTTGTTGTTGGACCAGCAGAACCGATAACTTTGCCCTCGCGTGCGGGGGTTGGTCCTAGATAGTAGATCATATTGTTTGTTAAATCGATTGGTAGTGGCTCGCCGTTTGCAAGTCCGTCGTACATACGTTTGTGGGCTGCATCACGTGCGGTGTAAATTGTACCAGTTATGTATACATAGTCGCCCGCTCTTAATTCACTGGCAACTTCTTTTGTCATTGGGGCTGTAATATATCTATCCATTTTGAACCTCCTACTTAATTATGCGAACAATGTGTCTGTTTACGTGACAGCATATGTTTATTGCCACTGGAAGACCTGCAATGTGTGTTGCATAGCTTTCAATATTAACTGCAAGAACGGTGTTTCTACCACCTAAACCACCTGGTCCAATACCTAGGTTGTTTAATGTTTCTAGTAGTTCAGACTCCATTTCTGCCAAGTATGGGATACCACTTTGGATATCTACGTTACGAGTTAATGCTTTTTTTGCAAGGATTGCGCACTTTTCAAATGTACCGCCAACACCTACACCAACTACCATTGGAGGGCAAGCATTAGGGCCCGCTTCGCTAACTGCGGTGATAACTGCATTTTTAACACCTTCAATGCCGTCGGCAGGTTTTAACATAAACACACGGCTCATATTTTCACTACCAAACCCCTTTGGTGAAAGGGTAATTTTAACTTCAGAACCCGCCACAATGCTGTAGTGGATAACTGCTGGTGTGTTGTCATTGGTGTTTACCCTTAGTAGAGGGTCGCCAACTACTGATTTTCTTAAATAGCCGTCTTTGTAACCTTTGCGAACACCTGCGTTAATTGCGTCTTCAATATTGCCACCAACTAGTGCTACTTCTTGTCCGATTTCAATAAATACAACTGCCATACCAGTATCTTGGCAAATTGGAATCATCTCGCGCTCAGCAATATCCATATTTTCAATTAGCTGACCTATTATTTGTTTGCCTAGAGGTGACTCTTCTTTTTTCTCTGCATTATGGATGCAATTAACCATATCTGGAGATAGTTTGTGGTTTACTGCAATGCACATTTCTGCAATTGCATCTGTAATTTTTTGTACATTAATTTGATTCATATAAACCTTCCTTTATGTTTTGGATTAGGGTATCATACCTATAAATTGTGCCGAGAGTACAACCGCAACCAGTGCTATTGGATAGGTGGCGGCATAAGCGCTAGCAACGTCATCTGTGCCAGCAACTTCTATAAGTGTGCCAAGTGCGGGGGTGCTAGTCATTCCGCCAGTAATAGAACCTAGCGTGTTGAAAGTGCTCAATTTGAAGCAGTATTTTGCAATAAAGAAGCCACCTAGCATAGGGATAAGAGCCATTGGTATGCCGTACAAGAATAGTACTGCACCATATTCAACAAGCGTGTCAACAAAGCCCGCGCCCGCTTCAACACCAGCTCCCGCCAAAAATAGGATAAGCCCTAATTCTCGCAACGGTTCTAGTGTGGATTTTTTAATTGATATGTCAATGCGACCAATTTTGCCAAAGTGCCCAAGTATAAGACCTACAATAAGTGGTCCGCCAGTTGAACCCAAGCTAAATGTTCCGCCACCTGGTAGTGGGATAACAATTGAAGCCACCAATAGACCCAGTACAATTGCTAGTGCAAATGCAAAGAATCCAATTGAATCAACTTTATATAATTTTTTAGCTGATGTTTTTACTTCGCCACCCTCGCCAAGTTCTGTGCCTTTGTCAAGCGCTGATTTCATTGCATCGGTGTCTATATTATGATTGTATTGTGCGCGTTCTGCATCCATATCTGTTTTTAGGAGTTTAGGCATAATTTGCACGAATATAACTACGCTTATAACGCCAAATGGATAGGCAATGCCGTATCCGATTGAAGCTAAACTGCTTGTTGCTTCAACAGCTGCAGATAGTCCTGGTGTGCTTGTAGTGAACCTACCATCATACCCAGTGCTAAATCTGTAGGAATACCAGTTATAAATTTGATTGCAATACAACTTCCCGCACCCAAAACTACAATAATTAGCCCTAGCAGCACATATGATATGGCGTTCTTTTTAAAGTTTCTAAAGAATGTTGGTCCTGCTATAAATCCAACCGCTGTAACAAACATTATTAGTCCCACAGTTTTAATATCTGAAGATATTTCTGCGCCAAAATGTCCAAATAATATTGCAAGAAGCAATACGCCCGAACTTCCTAAACCCAGACCCTTAACTTTTATTCTACCTAGTAGATAGCCACCAATTATGATGACAAATAATATCAAGATGCTATTTGATAATAAATCTTGAAAATAGTTGGCATATAAATCTGCCATAACTGAACTTAACATTGTTCCTCCGTGTAAATTGACTACAAAATTTCCCCTAAACCATAACCCATATTAACCCGCAAAACCACGATACCAAATAGGCATCGTGGCATACGGATATTTAAGTCAAAATTAATCTCTGTGGTTGTATGTTGGCAATAGTAGTGGTGACTGTTCTGCAGCACCTTCTACCTTAGCTTTTTTAAGCTCTTTTGCATACGCATCAACGTGAACCAAAGTCAACTCTTTGGTTTCAACTGATTTTGCACGCTCGCTAGCTTGTTGACCTGCGTTTCTACCAAATACAATGATATCCAATAGGCTGTTACCCATTAGTCTGTTTTTGCCGTGGATTCCGCCAACGGCTTCACCAGCAACAAATAGGTTTGGTACACAGCTTTCGCCATTTGCTTCAATATCTATTCCGCCGTTCTGGTAATGAAGTGTTGGGTAGATTAGTATTGGAGTTTCGCGCATATCGATGCCAAATTTATCGTACATATTTAGCATACCAGGTATTTTCTTTTCAATTGTACCTTTGCCGTGAATAATTTCAATCATTGGTGTATCTAGCCAGATTGCGTGGCCTAGTGGTGTTGGAACACCTTTGCCGTTTGTTGAACACTCTCTGATAATTGAAGCTGCAGTAACGTCGCGAGTTTCAAGAGGATTCATAAATGCAACACCGTCAACGTTAACAAGAAGAGCTCCGATTGAACGAACTTTTTCTGTAACCAAAGCGCCTAACATTTGTGCGGGATACGCAACACCAGTTGGGTGATATTGGATAGCATCTGGATAAAGAAGTTTTGCACCAGCTCTGTAAGCCAAAACCAAACCGTCAGCAGTTGCGCCATAGTGGTTAGATGTTGGAAAACCTTGATAGTGAAGTCTACCAGCGCCACCAGTTGCAATAATAACTGTTTTTGCTTTAGCAACCATAATTTCGCCAGTTTCCATATTTTGAAGTACTGCACCACTTGCCTTGCCTTCTGCATCAAGCACAAGTTCAATAGCTGAAGTGAAGTCAACAACTTCAATATCGCGGTTGAAAACTTCGTCACGAAGAACACGCATAATTTCTGCACCAGAATAGTCTGCGCAAGCGTGCATTCTCTTACGGCTTGTGCCACCACCGTGAGTGGTAACCATTGTGCCATCTTTTTCTTTATCGAACATAACACCAAGCTCGTTTAACCATTTGATTGCACCAGGTGCATCTGAAACTAGCTTTTTAAGTAGTGATGGTTTGTTGCTGAAGTGTCCGCCACCTAGTGCATCTAGGTAGTGGGTTAGTGGTGAATCGTTTGCCTTATCTGCTGCTTGAATACCACCTTCTGCCATCATTGTGTTTGCGTCGCCCATACGTAGTTTTGTTACAACTAGTACTTTTGCGCCGTTTTGTTGTGCTTCTATTGCAGCTGATGCGCCAGCTCCGCCACCGCCGATGATTAGTACATCTGCTTCGTATTTTGGTGCTGTTAAATCAATTGTTTTGTCTATAACACGGCTTTTGCCTTGTAATAAATCAGCTAGTTCGGTTGGAACTTTGCCGCCCTTATTTGCACCAACACTTAGTACTTTAAAGCCTTCAGTGCGGTAGTCAGGGTGATATTTACTTAACAACTCACTCTTTTCAGTGGCTGTCATTCTTTTTAAATCTGCGCCGATTCTTGATGCACGTGTTGCTTCAACTAGTGCAATTGAATCTAACATCTCTTGGGTGTGAACTCCTTTTGCCATTTCTAAATCTCCTTATTTCTCAATTTCTCTGTGGTTGTAAAGCTCTTGCATCTCTTCAACTGGCTTGCCCGCAAGTTTTTCAAGTGCTTCGATATACTCGCCATTTTCAATCTCAATAACCCTGTCTTTTAGGTGAGCTGTTTCTGGAGCGATGTATTTGCCGTACAATCTGCGTGCTGCAAGTGACACCAATGGGTGTGAAATTTCAGCTGGGCATCTGTTTGAACACATTCCGCAAGCGATACAGTCAAATGACTCTTCTGCACACTTTTCGTATTCGCCACGTTGAGCATATGCGATGTATTGCATTACATTGATGCCTTGTGGGCAAGCTTTTGTACATGCGTTACAACCAATACAACTGTAGATTTCTGGATACAATTGCATCATAATTTGCTCGGTTGGCTTGATTTCTTCGATATTATAAACTTTCTTTTCTGTTGGGAAAAATGGAATACTTGCTATTCTCATACCCTCTAGCACCTTTGTTTGGCAAGCTAGACAGAACTTCAATTTGTTTTCACCTTTGATTCTGTAAATTGTTGCGCAAGCGCCACAGAATCCTGCACGGCAACCGCAACCACGGATATGTTTGTATCCTGCGTATTCCATTGCATTCATTATTGTTAGTGTATTTGGCACGCTGTATAGCTTGCCCATTACGTATATATTAACCATTTCTTGCATTTCTACTCGTTCCTCCATTTTAATACTCGTTAGGTAACTCATCTATTTCATCACAACGGAAAACTGGTCCGTCTTTGCATACATATTTGCTACCTATATTACATCTACCACACTTGCCAACACCGCATTTCATTTTAAGTTCAAGCGTTGTGTAAACTTGTGTTTTGTTGAATCCCATTTCTATTAGCGCTGCCAATACGAATTTAATCATTATTGGAGGTCCGCATACTATTGGGGTGCGGTCGGTATCAAAATTGAGCTCTTTTAGATATGTAGGAACAAATCCAACGTTGCCTGTCCAACCTTCTTGTGGTCTATCAATTGTTACGTGAACATTGATGTTTTTATCTTTTGGCCAAATTTCAGTTAAATCGTGATAATCAACTAGATCATCAGCACTTCTTGCACCGTAAACGATATCGATTGTGCCGTAATTATCTCTGTAATGCCTTGCATAGTCGATTACTGAACGCAAAGGAGCAAGTCCTATTCCGCCAGCTACAAACAATAGGTTTTGTCCTTTGAATACTGTTTCAACTGGGAATGGTTTGCCGTAAGGTCCGCGCAAGCCAATTTGTTGTCCTTCTTCAATAGCGTGCAATGCGTCAGTTACGTCGCCACACTTTTTAACGCTGAACTCTTTGTATGCAGTGTTTGTTGGTGAACTTGTAATACTAAATAACGCTTCACCTACACCTGGCAAGGTCAACATAGCACATTGCCCTGGCATATGGTCAAAGCATATTCCGCCGCCTAACTTTTCTACCCTAAATGTCTTAACATCTGGTGTTTCAACCCTAATGTTGGTAACTACTGCCACTTGTGGAACTAGTGTATCTAAAGAAACATTCTCTTTAGCTGCACATTCACACTCGTGATTCTCATCATTATGGTCATGCTCGTGGTTGCAATCACACATATTATTTGCCTCCTATCGTCTTAATAACTTTTACTATATTCATAGATACGGGGCATTTTGCCAAGCATCTACCACAACCAACGCAAGAAAACTCGCCGTTGTTGTTGTCTGGATAATATGCCAATTTGTGCATAAAACGTTGCCTAAACCTTTGAACTTTGTTTGGGCGGATATTGCCGTGAGCCATCATAGTAAAATCACTTACCATACAGCTATCCCAACAGCGATATCTTTTAACTTCTTTACCAGTGTTGTAATCTCTAATATCGTAGCATTGGCAAGTTGGGCATACATAAGTACAAGTGCCACAACCTACGCAAGAATTTGAAAGTGCTTCCCACTCAGGTCTGTTAAACAACTCTTTAACTTTATCTTGTCCGAAACCATCAAGGCTCAAGTCAGCAAGAGGAAGTTTAGTCATAATCACTTTAATATCTTCTTTAACAGCATCAACAGCGGTTGCATCAGCGTCTTCTAACATATCAGAAACAACTGCTGTAAGCGCTTCACCTTTTGCGGTTAATGGAAGCCAGTATAGTTCATCACCAACAATATAAGTTTCAACATCGCCTTTTGGAGCGTGAGCTTCAATTTTAAATGTTGTGCAGAAACAAGTTTCATCTGGTTTATTGCACGCTAAACTTACCACAGTGCCGTTGTTACGCCTTGCGGTGTAGAATGAATCTTTTGGTGCTACCATAAATACTGAATCTAATATACTAAAACTCTTAACATCACAAGCTCTAACGCCAAACACAACAAATTTATCTGTACTTGGGTTAACTTGTTCAATTGAAATATTTTTGCCCTCAGTTTTAAACTCCATCATATTTTCAACTTGTGGGAAGAAAACATCTTTTGCACTTTTAACAGTTGTTTTTTCTAGTACAACAGCAGAGTCTGCACTCCAAACATCATAGTTTACACTGCCTTTAACGCATTGTGGCGCAAAAACTGCGGTGCTAGTTGAAATAGCTGTTAATAGGTCGTTTAATTTAGATAATGCAATCTTTTTCATAATACACCCCCTACCTATCGCTTACGACACTTGGGTCGCAATCTTCTTTTGTAAATGATGTTAGTGGTGAACCTGGTTCGGTATTTTCGCCCGCTTGATAGTCACCATAAAGACCATTGATTTCTTTTATAAACTTGCGGTTCAATAGGTGTAGTGGAATGTTTTGTGGACAAACTCTGCTACACTCGCCACAGTCAGTACATCTGCCCGCAACGTGGAACGCTCTTATAATATGGAATAGCTTTTCTTCAAACTCATCACTGTTTGCCTTTGCTGCAACGCCACTTTTTGCATTGTCGAATACGCATTTTCTGCAAGAACAAGCGGGGCAAGCGTTACGGCAAGCATTGCAACGGATACATTTGCTTAACTCTGTTTGCCAAAACTCGAAACGCTCTTTACTTGTCATATTGTCAAGTTTATCAACCATATCGAATCTGTTGTTGTCTAGTGTAAGTTCACCGTCAACCTCAGCAATTAGCTCATCGTAAACCATATGTTTTTTGCCACGGCAAGACATACATTTTTCCAATAGAACTTCAGACTTAGCCACTGTTTCTGCACCATAAATGGTGTTTACAGTTAGTATGCCGTCGGCTTCTGTTATTGATGTGATACCTTTTATTCCGCGTGCTTTTACCTTTTCGATATCAACCATACCTTTGCAATCAACGCCGATAATGTGCACATTCTCGCGACGAACGCGGAACTCACTCATAAGTTGATTCATACTATATGTGTCGCATGGCTTTAACACTACTGCGGTTTTGCCTTCAACTACGTTGTTTGCAATTAAATATTTAGATAAGTTGCCACCACAAAAACTGTCGTAAACAAACCCTTCTGCACTGTCTGCATCATTAAATACTGTTGGTGTGTTGTCATAGAAAAACTCACCCGCACCATATCCCAATGCCTTTGTAACTTCACCACTAGAAAGTAGGTCTTTTAACCTTGCGGTTACTGCATTTCTTATTTCTTGCATCTTAAATCCCCCAATTCCACATTTTTGCCTAGTTTGTAGATGTTCTCAACAAAACTATTCATAACTGTACTAAACTTTGCACCTTCTGCTGCCGAAACCCATTCAACACGTGTTCTAGCCTTTTCTACACCCAAGTAGTCAAGCATACTGAACAACATTGTCATACGACGACGTGCATAATAGTTACCCGTGCTATAGTGGCAGTCACCTGGGTGGCAACCACATATAATTACGCCATCAGCGCCCTTTTCAAATGCCCTTAATACGAACATTGGATTTACACGACAACTACATGGTACTTTTATGATTTTTACATCGGCTGGATATCCCAATCTGCTTGAACCTGCTAGGTCAGCACCAGCATAACTACACCAGTTGCAACAAAATGCCACTATTTTTGGCTTGAATTCGCTGTTTTCTACTTGCATATTGCATCAACCTCCGCCATAATTTGTTTATTTGTGAATCCTTTTAGATCCATTGCGCCAGATGGACATGTAACTGTACATGCACCACAACCTTGGCAAAGTGCTTCATTTACAAAAGCAACTTCGCGGGTTTCTCTAACACCGTGGTCGTTAATCATTTTTACTTCATAGCTGATTGCGCCATATGGACAAACATTTTTACATTGTCCGCAACCGTTACATAGTAGTTCTGAACTGCCAGCCACGCAAGGATTTGTAACAAGTTTATCTTTAGCAAGTAATCCCAAAACTTTAACCGCTGCAGCACCCGCTTGTGATACTGTTTCTGGAATATCTTTTGGTCCTTGACAAACGCCACTCAAAAAGATACCTGCAGTTGGACTTTCAACTGGACGTAATTTTGGGTGAGCTTCTGTAATGAAGTCATTTGTATCGATACTTGCAGTCAACATACTTGCTAGAGGTCTAGCAGATTTGTCTGGCTCGATTGCAGTTGCCAAAACAACCATATCTGTATCCATAATAATTTGTTTGTTTGTGATAAGGTCAACACCTTGTACAACTAGGTGGTCATCTTTCTTATAAACCTTACCTACTTGACCCTTGATGTAGTCAACGCTATATTCTTCAACTGCACGTCTGTAGAACTCATCAAAGTTTTTACCAGGTGTACGTACATCTATATAGAATACTTGTACCTTTATATCTGGATATTTATCGCGGATAAGCATTGCGTGTTTTGCAGTGTACATACAACAGATTTTACTGCAATATGGCTTACCACGTGAGCTGATATCACGGCTACCAACACATTGAATAAATGTGATTGAATGTGGGTGAGTTTTGTCGCTCATTTTTAGAAGTTGACCACCAGTTGGTCCAGCAGCGTTCATAATACGCTCTAACTCAAGTGAAGTTATAACGTCTGGTGAAGTGCTGTATGAATATTCATCAAACTTATCTATTTTAATAGGATTAAAACCTGTTGCCATTACAATAGCGCCGTATTCTTTATCGATAAACTCCTCTTTTTGTGAGTAGTCGATTGCTTTAGCAGAACATATCTTTTCGCAAAGACCACACTTGCCGTTTTTAAGTTTCAAACATTGTGTAGGATCAATTACTGCTACGTTAGGAATAGCTTGCGCAAATGGAATATAAACCGCACCACGATTATTTAGCCCTAAATTAAACTCATTAGAATTCTTTTTGCTTGGGCATTTAGCAGCACAGTCACCACAACCAGTACACAAAGTTTCATTTATGTAACGAGGTTTCTTTTTAATTTTTACTTTGAAGTTTCCAACGAATCCCTTAACTGCTTCAACTTCACTGTAAGTGTAAAGTGTGATATTTTCGTGAGCCGCTGCATCAACCATTTTAGGTGTCAAAATACAAGCAGAACAGTCAAGTGTTGGGAAAGTTTTATCAAGTTGAGCCATCTTACCACCAATGGTTGGTGCCTTTTCAACAATGTCAACTTCGTATCCAGCTTCTGCAATATCAAGTGCAGTTTGGATACCTGCAATACCACCACCAATTACTAGCGCGCGCTTTGTAACAGCACTTTCACCAGAAATAAGTGGAGCATTTAAAAGCACCTTAGCAACAGCAGCTTTTGCCAAAACAATTGCCTTTTGGGTACCCTCTTCTTTATCTTTGTGTATCCAAGAACAATGTTCACGGATATTAGCTATCTCTACCATATATGGATTTAGACCCGCTTTTGCTGCGGTTTTTCTAAATGTAGCTTCGTGCATTCTTGGTGAACAAGAACAAACTACTATGCCCGTTAAAGCATAATCTTTTATCGCATTGCGGATAATAGATTGACCTGCTTCGCTACACATATATTGATAATCTGTAGCAAACACAACGCCTGAAACACTTTTGGTTTCTTCGGCTACTCTTGCTACATCTACGGTTGCGGCAATGTTACTGCCACACCAACATACAAATACACCTATTCTTTGCATCTCTATCCCCTTACTTTCTAAATTTTCTAAATGCGCTAACAATTGCTTGTTGTGGCATTTCAGCGTCGTATTGCTCGGCTACTGTTTCTGGTGTGTAATGTGTTGCGTCGGCTTCCCTTAACACCATTACTCTAATTGCTTCTACAATGTTTGCTGGCTCTACTGTTCGTGGGCATCTCTCAACACACGCAAAACAAGATAGACATTTGTATATTGAACTGCTCGCAAGCAACCTGTCTACATCGCCGTTTGTTACCATTGATACAAATAAATGTGGTGGATATTCCATCTCATCAAATGATGGGCAAGATGCAGAACACTTTCCGCATTTCATACACTTCTTTGTTTCAACACCACTTATCTTTTTAATAAGTTCTGCCTTTTCTTTCTCAGTTATGTGCATATCTTCCTCCTACTTTACACCCAAAGCTTCAGCTAGTAACTCTGTAAAATATGTCACGCTTATCGCTTCAGTTGCATTTTGCTTCAAATTATATAAACACAATGGGCAAGCTGTAATTAACTCTTCTGCTCCGTGCTCTTTTGCGTTATTAATTATCTTATCAACATTTTTTGTAGCTTGTGCTTTATCGGTTGCACTGATGTATCCGCCACAACACTCGTTGCGATACTCGTATACTACTGGAGTTGCGCCGATTGCTTTAATAAAATCTTCAATAATAGTTGGGTTTTCTGGGCTGTCAAATTGCATTACACTGCTTGGTCTTAACAACAAACATCCATAGTATGCGCCAATTTTTCTGCCCTTTAATGGGTTTTTAACTGCCTTTTTGATGTTATCGAAACCAATTTTGTCGCGCAACATTGTCAAATAATGTATAACTTCTGTTTCACCACTATATGGCACTTCATACTCTAAATAATTGTTTGCTTTGGTGCGAATATTCTCATCCGTTGCCATATCATTGTTAACCCTCACCATTACGTGGTGGCACGCTGAACACAACGTTACTAAACTAACACCCCTATCGCGTGCATCTGCTAATGTGCGCACTGCTGATAACTTTGATGCTATTTCATCTTTGCTTAGTGGATAAACCGCTCCGCAACATTGCCACTCTTCGGGTTCGGTTAAAGTTGCACCAAGCGCTTCTGCAGATTTTACTGCATATATGCTTAGCTCCTTTGCCTTAGTCCTTAGAGTACAACCTGGATAATAACTAAATTCCATACTACTACTCACCTCTACTCCTTAATAGATTTATATCTCGATTTGTGCGATTACTTCTTTTAACACTTTTGCACTGTTGTGAAGTTTTGCTGTTTCCTCTTCAGTAAGTGCTGGCATCAACTTGCCAACTATTCCTGTGCTGTTTACAATAAATGGTATGCTCAAACTTACATCTTCAATACCATACTCGCCACTCATCATACCAGAAACTGTCATTGGTGTATTAACTCCGCTGAACAAACTGTTTACAATGTTGCAAACTGATACTGCAATTGCATAGAATGTTGCGCCCTTTCTCTTAATAACTTGTCCGCCTGATGTCTTCATATATTGCTCGATTTCTGCATAATCTAAATCTGCAATCTTTGCGTCATCATAACTCATTGATTCTTTATATGATGTCAAACTCATACTATCAACTTTTGCAATGCTCCAAGGTACAAATGAACTGTCGCCGTGTTCGCCAAATACATATGCATTTATGCTGTTAGGGCTAACTTGCAAATAATCTGATATTCTGCTACGCAAACGTGCTGTATCTAAAATTGTACCGCTACCAATAACCTTTTTAGGTGAAATTCCGCTAACTTTGCAGAATACATATGTCAAAATATCAACTGGATTGCTTACAATAATATACATAGCATCTGGTGCATACTTTACAATTTCTGATGCAATGCTCTTCATTATATTAACATTGTTTTGTGTCAAGTCAATACGTGATTGCCCAACCTTACGTGGCATACCACTTGTGATAATTACTATATCGCTGCCAACTGCATCGTTGTAATCACCCGCATATACTTTTAAAGGTGACGCACATAGTGGCAATCCTTGTCGGATATCCATTGCCTCGCCCATAGCCTTCTCATTGTTAATGTCCACCATAACGAGTTCAGATGCCATACCCTTAACCGCCAATGTGTAAGTAATAGTTGAGCCAACGCTTCCAGCTCCGATAATGGTTATTTTACGCTTCATTTTAATTGTCTCCATTTCGCTTTTATTTCTAATTTTTTGCTATTTTAACGATAACTGCTTATCGATAAAGTGTTATCGATATAATTATATCCATTATTAATAAAATAGTCAACACATTTACACTATTGGTTACTAATATTTTACTAAATTTTTCTTCAAAAGCGGCAATAAGTTAAACAAACCTAACTATTTTGCGCAAAATAGCACCGTATTGGAAGCACTCGCATAACATATTTAAAATACAAATCTCACATCTATTATTTACAAAACAATGATTTTGGGTTATAATAATGGTATGGAAATTTCATTTGACAAAAAACTGAATATAGGCGTGGCGGTTTCTGGCGGGGCGGACAGTATGGTTTTGCTAACGCTATTAAAGGAGCAAGGCGCGCGCGTGGTTGCAATAAATATCGATCACAGTATTCGCGGGGCGGAGTCTGTAGCCGACAGTGCATTTGTTGCGGATTATTGCAATAAAAAAAATATTCCTATTTTAGGGTACACAGTTGATGCTATAGATGAAGCAAAAAAGAGAGGGCTCTCTACAGAAACCGTGGCAAGGCAGTTACGATATGATATTTTTGACAATCTTTTAGCAGACAACAAGGTAGATGTAATCGCGCTAGCGCACCACGCATCAGACCAAACAGAAACGATAATAATGCGTCTTATGCGGGGCACTGGGGTACGCGGATTGCGTGGGATAGTAGACCGTGCGGGATACATTCACCCCTTGTTATCCTATAATAAAAAACAAATACTTAACTATGCGGAATCGCACAATATCCCATATGTAACCGACAGCACAAACAGCGAAAATTTATATACAAGGAATTATATTAGAAACGAAGTTGTGCCTATATTAGAAGCGCGCTTCCCCTCAATAGATCAAGCCATTGCAAGGCTAACCGCCACAATGAGCGAAACAGAAGACTATTTATTAAGCGAAGTCACAAAATGTGTGGTTAAAGGCGATAGAGTGGAGCTTCCTTTGCGCGCACTAGATAGGCACATTGCCATTGCAAAAAAGTCAATTGTGCAATGTTTTGTAGCACTTGGCATACACGCGGATATTGAATATTCATTATTAAATAGCATACTACAATTGCGCACCGCTTGCACTAACAGCACCATTGATGCCACGCACGATATTGTGGTTATTAAAGGATACAATGAACTAATCTTCACCAAAAAAAGCGCGTGCAACAACTACCTTGTACCTTTTGACATCAGCGCACAATACAGCTTTTGCGGACAGCATTTTGCCTTTTCTTCCACCACAAAAATAGTAGCGGGCGCGAGCTTTGATATGGATAAAATTCCGTCTTCTGCAGTGATAAGAACAAGGCTTGATGGCGATAAATTTAAACGCTATGGCGGCGGAAACAAAAGCCTTTCCGATTACCTAACCGACATCAAAATGCCCTATCTAGATAGGCAAAATGTGTTGGTGCTAGCAAATAACAGCGATATCCTAGCAGTACTTGGCACCGAAATTAGCGACATCATCAAAATAGATAAAAACACCACAAATAAATACAAAATTATCAGCCTTTAACTTGTTAACATTGACTTAACTTTTAAATTATGATACAATAAGTGTAGTTTATGCAAGAGGAGTATTATTGATGACTAATAGCAAAAAAGAATGCCAAGAATTTATACTAAATTACATACTGCCAATTATGGGTATTTCTAACAACAATAATTTGAATTCTGTTGACTATATTTTAGATGACTCTTATGACGCTTATATAAGCTGCTTTGCTGGCAAAAACATCGTTTTTTCGACGCAGAACAGAGCATTGTTTACACTCGATACAAAACTTGCTATTTCAGAAGATACAATACATCTTGCTAGGTCAATATTCAAATGCTTTTTTCAATATTCAAAATATTTGATAAATTCAAGCAGTAAATCAAATTATAATTATCATTCTAATTTTCATAGAGACTATAATTATAGGTTAGCAATTCAGCATGGCATTTGCACATGGATTCTAGGAGATAACTCAACTAAGCTAGAAATGTTGTTTTCTTGTTTAGAGAAATGGTCTGTGCAAACATATGAAGGCAAGAATGTCACACTAGGGTTTATAATAAATCCTAACGCAACTTCAACATTTGATCCTAAGTATGGTACTTGGTTAGATTTTATGAATGATGATTTTGTTGCTGTTCTTACTGATTGCGTTGATTCTGTAATAGAATTAGATAAGGAATGCAATTTTTCTAAATATTTATCTACTGTAAATGTTGCCAATATTGAACAAGGTAAAATTGGACATGGGGCCCCTATTAGGTTTGCAAAACTAATAGAAAATTTTGTTGTTGGTGAAGCAGTAGGTATATTTTTGCTAAATAACGGTGACTTGATTATTGCTAAAAAACAAAAAATTGTTTTAGTGAAAAGAAACTTGAAATGGCTTAATTTTAGCTATGAAGCTTTTAACAATGCATTATCCCTTAATGCCGATCTTAATTTAGAATCAAATTTTAAAGAGAATATTTACGCATCAATGTTGGATGTATCTTTTGCTCACACCGGGGGAATAATTTCTATTATTACAGATGCTTGCGTCGACACTATAACTGATTACAATAGTGAAGATGCTATTGTAAGTTGCTCAGACAATCTATGCAATTTAGAAGATTATGAAACATTAAAGAAACTATTGAGAAAAATTCAACCTGAAATATCAGAAACAGATATTAGCCGTCGCTTATTAAAGAGGCAAGTAATTTCTAATCTGATAGGCAAAGAAAAATTTATTGAAATAAATAGAAAACTTAGAAGTGAGTTAATATCATTAGATGGTGCATGTATTATTCAAGAAAATGGAACAGTACTATCATTTGGCGCAATTATTAAAAATGATAGTGGCTCATCTGGTGGAGGCAGAGGCGCTGCAGCAAGAAAATTATCAAATTATGGATTTGCAATTAAAATTTCCACAGATGGCTATATTGAATTGTACATGGATGGTTCATTGAAATATTCTATAAAATAAAGTGTATTATTTACGTTTTATTTGCATATAATAAATTATACAAACACTAGTTGACAACTACAATTTTGTGTGATACAATAGTAACAACTTTAAGTTAATGCCATGAGAGGATCATGCGCATTAGATTGTAATGTGACCATTACAAGCGCGACAAGTTTTCACTTGTACAAAGAGCCTGAGGCAATATAGCTTTGGGCTTTTTTATTGATGTCAAATGTAATAATGTAAGTTTATCATTTAGCTAACATTAATTCAGACATTGACTTTATTATATTAAATATGATACAATATATATATTAATTTACTAACGAGGAGTAACTATGCATCCAGATTTAAAATCAATTATGATTACTAAAGAAGAACTTGCTAGCCGTGTTGCAGAACTTGGCGCACAAATCACCGAAGATTACAAAGGTAAATCAATTTTAATGGTTTGCATTTTGCGCGGTGCGGTTGTTTTCTTTGCAGATTTAATTAGACACATCGATTTAGATGTTAGCCTAGACTTTATGTCAGTTTCTAGCTATGGTTCAGGTTCATCTACAAGCGGTGCGGTGCGTATTAATAAGGATATCGATAAATCAATTGAGGGCAAACACCTTATAATTGTAGAAGATATAATCGATTCTGGGCGTACGCTTAAACATTTGAAACAACTTTTGTCTTCACGTGCACCCGCTTCAATAAAAATTTGCTCACTACTAGACAAACCTTCAAGGCGTGAAGTTGATTTTCAAGGCGACTATATCGGATTTTCTGTGCCAAACGAATTTATCGTGGGCTATGGCTTAGACTATGCAGAAAAATACCGTAACCTTCCCGAAGTAGCCGTGCTAAAAGAAGAAATTTTTGCCGACTAATATATGATTATAAGTAGGGGGCTACAATATATATCCACATTGTTTCCGCACCCATTGTACGTGGTAGGCGGAGCCGTGCGCGATTTTTTGATGGGTTACACACCTACAGATTACGACATTTGCAGTTGTATGCCGCCCGAACAAGTTATATCTTTGCTAAAAAACCACAAGGATATTGCAGTTTCAACCACAAGCCCAAAATTAGGCACGCTAAAAATTAGCTATTTGGGTGAGGCATATGAATACACAACTTTCCGCACAGATAGCTACGCTTTAGACGGCTCGCACGAACCACAGAGCGTGGCTTTTACTACGTCTATTTTAGAGGACAGTTTACGCCGTGACTTCACAGTAAACGCTATTTATTATGACATTAAAAATGAAAAAACAATCGACCCATTAGGGCGCATTGCAGATGTAGATAACCACATTATCCGCACAACTAGACCACCTCAATCGGTGTTTGAAGAAGACGGGCTAAGGTTGTTACGCGCAATAAGAATAGGTGCAGAAACTAATTGCTCAATAAGCTCTTGCACCTTGCATTCACTCACACAAAACGCATTTAGATTACAAAAAATTGCAGTGGAACGCGTTGCAGATGAATTGGATAAAATACTAGTTTCGGATACCAAAAACAACATAAAAGATACCCATATAACCGCTATATCGCACCTTATCGAGTGTGGATTAATGCAATATATATTCCCAGAATTGTTGAGTGCAGCGGGGTGGAAAAGTGTATTACGCATCTTGACTTTTGCGCCACCAAAAATAAGGCTTGCAGCTCTTTTATGGAAAGCCACTACACAGAAATCAAATGCAAAAGATAGTGCAAAATTAGCAAATATTCTTTTAACAAGGTTGCGCTACAGCACATCTATAATTGCCCGCACTACGCACACAATTGAGCACCATATGTTTAATATGGATTTAAGTGAATCAAAAGAAACAATACACCAATTTGTGCAAAAGCATTGGGATATAATTGATGATATAATTGCACTAAAGCAAGCAGATTATTTGGATTGCGGAGTTTGCCCCAGTGCCGCCTCTTTACAAAAAGTTAAAGATGATATGATTGCGCATAATGTTCCATTAAAAGTTACAAATTTATGCGTAAATGGCAACGATTTAATCGCACTTGGCACCCCGCCCGCAAAACGTGGTATCTTACTCACAAAATTGCTACAAAAAGCGTCTTATGACTACACTCTAATCACCCGTGAAGCACAACTTGCACTGCTAAAAACTCTACAATAGCATAAATTTTAAATACAAAACACTAAAAGTTAAATATATTTTTACAACAATTGCATACTAAATATATGAAAAAAAGTATTATAATATTTGCAATTATAGCTGTTGTTTGCCTTACTTGTTGTGGATTTACAGCAAAAGACCCCGATGTGCATTTAACGCTAACTTTAGACGGACAAAAGGTATTTGAACAGCAATACAATTTAAGTTTTGCTACAAAGGCAACAAAAATTTTTATCTACAGTAACGATTATGACCGTTATTTTGACCATTTTGACAGCACTGAAAGTGCCTTAATAGCAATTGACCCCAACTTGCCCGCAGAAATTGATAGGCTTGCGGAAGAATATTATATTGCACCACAAAATGCAACTTGCGTGTTTTACAATGGTTCATTTGAATATAGCAAAGAAGTGTATGGCAGAAAAATTTCAAAGCAAGAACTTGCTAGGCGGATACTTGAACAGTTCGGAAAAAATATTTTAATTGACCTTGCAACCACACCCATAACACCCGACATAAGCGAAGTCGATTTAAAAATGAATACTGTAAAATTATCTGAATTTTCAACATCATTTACTACTTCATCAGAGGGGCGTTCTGCAAATATAGCTGTTGCTACAGATGCAATAAACAACACCATAATAGAAGCGGGCGACAGTTTTTCTTTCAACACTGTTGTTGGCGCAAGAACAAAAGCAAACGGATATAGCTCTGCAACAATTATAGAAAATGGCGAGTTTATTGAGGGGATAGGCGGAGGTGTGTGTCAAGTTTCAACCACACTATACAATGCAGCTTTACTTGCTGGGGCAAGTGTTAGCACCGTAAGCCACCACTCATTGCCCATATCATATGTAGCCCCTTCATTTGATGCAATGGTTAGTGAATTTAGCGATTTAGTTTTTGAAAACAACACCAATTATCCCATATATATTAGTGCAACGGCGGAAGACAAAACTCTAACTTTTACCATATTTGGGTATCCAAAATACGGCGATTGTTCACCTATACTGCGCAGCGTTGTTATTGAAACAATATCCTCTACCGCGTACACAGATATAATAAATAACAGCGAACTTGCAGATGATGAGGATATTAAAATTTTAAAGTATCCCATTGACGGACTAATTTCTGAGGGATACATTGACCTATATAAAAATGGTGAATTAGTGAGCTCAACAAGGCTTAGGCGAGACACATACAAGCCACAAAATGGTAAAAGGATATTGCGCGAGCAGTCTGAAGACACTCCAATTGAAAACGACGGCTTGGCAACAGATGAGGCAAGTTAATGTACTACAGCTATCATTACAGAAATTTACAGCGCATAAAAAATGGCGAACTCTTAACCATTACAAATAGTAACAAGAAGGAATTCGCCTTTATTCTAATATTTAACACCGAGCCCAGCGCACGCCCTATTCGCCCGCACTCTGCTCATTTATACAAGGATTACTTGGATTTCTTATAAATTTTTCTGACAAGTTTGCGTCTATTGCTGTTTGGTGGAAGCATATTGTAAACTATGCGTGCCTTTATCTGCGACAATTTAGTGCCATAACCTAAATAGAATTTTTTAGGGAACTCTGCTATACGAGCTTCGCCCTCTTGCTTCAATTTTGCAACAAATATGCCCAGCATTCGCTCCGCCAAATAGCCGTTTACGCGCATTGACTCTCTGCCATAGCCCTCTTTATTGCACACCATATCAAACTGCTGCAATATCATAAACAGCCAATTGCAATACATATCCATATATTTATCAGTAAATATTGCCATATTTCCAGTAATAACATCTTTGCCATTTAAATACAAATCGCACGCCATTGCATATTCTGGTGTGTGCTTTTTAATGAGTGAAACAACTGTGTCTAAATCGGATATAAAATGTTCTGCGCCCTCTTTGTAATGCTCATATGCCGTAACCCCAAAATCTTCTGGAGTTGGCACAACAATGTCACAATCCGCCATTACATAATCTAAATCGCTATAGCCTAAACGGGTCAAGCAGTTAACCGTCGGGAAGTCGCCTAAAATATATGGCGCTTTGCCTCCCCTAAAATCAAAGTATCTTCTGTAATGACACAAGCCATAGTAGTCGTGTTTTGTGTTTTTCCACGCCCAATA
>JAWXUT010000145.1:0-2978 GCA_044426075.1 Bacillota bacterium | reverse complement strand
GGATGTGAAGCAAGTCAAGAGCAAGATTGTGGCAATGCGTGTGGTTGCGGATGTGAAGCAAGTCAAGAGCAAGATTGTGGCAATGCGTGCGGCAGTTGTTGTGAAAGCGCAGAAGAGAGAGATTGCCAATGTGGCGACAATTGCGACTGTGGTGAAAACTGCGATTGTGAGAGCGCGGAGGAAGAGGAAATGGAGAGGAATTGTATGAGCAGAACGGCAGTGTGTACACGAACAGATATAAACTGTGGTGACAACAGCCGTGAGCAAAATATGGTTGACCATTGTGACACTATCGAGTGTGACTAATAACCCCGCTTAGCGGGTACATAGGAGAATAATATGGAACAAACATATCAAAATAAAAGTACGCATCAGCACCACATAAACCACGCAAAAAATTGTGATAGTGGCAAGCAGTGTGATGACAAAAACTTCAGCCTATATCAAGAGATTTTTAGAGGCGCAAAAATGGGCGAAGAAAGCATAAAAGCCCTAGACCACGTGGAGTACGGCAATGAGCTTAAAGAAGTTGTAGCAAGGCACAAAAGAGATTATATAGACATTGCAGCGGCTGTGCAAGGCAAAGCGCTTGAGTGCGGTGTGGATTTATCTCCTACAAGTAACTTTGACAAAGCTATGTTGTGGACGGGAATTTTCTTTGACACACTAACCGACAACACAAACAGCCATATTGCAGAACTTATGACTAAGGGTACCCATATGGGCGTAATAAGTTTACTAAAGTTGATAAATCAACTCGGTGACTCTGCAAACACCGCCTATGGCGACAAGCTGTTAAAGATATATGACAACAACCTTTTAGAGTTAAGAGCGTTTCTCTAAAGCCGCTAAACGCAAGGCGGAATCCAACAAAAAACTCTCATGCAAAAAGCACATTTCAGCGCAGATGAACATTACAATTGTAGGGTGCAAACCCGCAAGCGAGTTGAGTGAATAGTGAAGAAGTTGCGGAACCCATAAAGGGTTGATTATATGGTGTACGCTGGGAACAAATGGCAATGCCCTACAATTGTAGGGGCGTTAGTCCTCTGACGCCCGCATCCATATTGAAAATTTGGTGTTATTGGCATTGTATGATTATTTAAGTATCAAGGAAACGACGATGTAAACTTGTGGAATTGCATTTTATCGTGGAATAATATTTTAATGCGGTTTCGGGCGTCAGAGGACTAACGCCCCTACGATTTTATGGTGTAATAGCCACACAGACAACGACATTTTCTATAATTTTATCCTCAACTTCTTCATTAAACAAAAGGGCTATAAAGATTGTTTTCTCCATAGCCCTTTCTTTTATAATAATGTATAAAAATTAAACTAGTTTTCTACCCATTAACACACCCATTGCAGACGCCATCATAAGACCGCGCGTCCAGCCAGAGGAGTCGCCCAAGCAGTATAGGTTTTTGAAGTTTGTGTTCAAATCCTTATCCATTTTAACGCGGTTTGAATAGAACTTTAGTTCGGGAGAATACAACAAAGTTTCGCTTGAAGCAAAGCCCGGTACAACTTTATCAACCGCTTTAATGAAGTTGATTATTGATGTCATAACGCGATAAGGGAGCACTGCTGTTATGTCTCCTGCAACCGCATCTTTTAGGGTTGGGCGAAGATTGCCGCGGCTAAGTTCTTTTTGCCAAGTGCGCTTGCCGTCTAGTATGTCGCCGAAACGTTGTACTAAAATGTGACCCGCGCCCAACATATTTGTAAGTTCGCCGATTTTTTGTGCGAATGAAATAGGTTGGTTGAATGGTTCTGTAAAGTTGAAAGAAACCAAAATTGCAAGGTTTGTGTTGTTGCTCTTTATATCCTTATATGAATGGCCGTTTACAACTGCAAGTCCGCCGTCATAATTTTCTTGACTAACAAAACCGCCTGGGTTTTGGCAGAAGGTGCGCACTTTGTTTTGGAATGGTGCGGGATATCCGATAAGTTTTGCTTCGTATAATACGTTGTTAATTTCTTCCATAATTTCGTTGCGAACCTCAACGCGAACGCCAATATCAACGGTGCTTGCAACGTGAGCGATGTGGTGTTTTCTGCATTGGTCGCCAAGCCAGTCTGCGCCGCGTCTGCCCGCTGCAACAACAACTGTTTCTGCTTCAATAAAATAATCTTTTTTTGTTTTGTAGTCGAAAACTTCTACTCCAGTTGCCAAATCGTCTTCAAAATGAATATCTTTACAATCGTGGTCGAACAATATTGTTACACCGTTTTCAATAAGGTGCATTTCAATTTTATAATAGATTTCTTGTGCCTTTTCTGTGCCTAAATGGCGGATTGGGCAGTCAACAAGCTTTAAGTTTGCGTTGATAGCTTTTCTGCGGATAGCGTTAACTTTCTCTGGTTCTGCAATGCCTTCAATCTTTTCATCTGCGCCAAATTTCAAATAAATGCTATCGGTGTAGTTGATTGTGTCCGCTGCAATATCCTCGCCGATAAGTGTTGGCAATTCTCCGCCAACGTCGGTTGATAATGACAATTTGCCGTCACTAAATGCGCCCGCACCCGAAAACCCCGTTGTTATATGGCAGTTTGGTTGGCAATTTACACATTGGTTCGTTTTATGTTTTGGGCAACGCCTTTTTGATATGGATTTGCCTTTTTCGATTATAGCAATGCTCTTTTTAGAACCCTTGTTTAACATTTCTAGCGCAGTAAAGATTCCCGCAGGACCCGCGCCTACTATTACAACATCATATTTCATTGAATACCTCCTGTTTCATACATTAAAAATGCCACTTTAACACGCTTTGAAGTCGGGTCACGGTGGCAAATCGTTTGAAACCTTTGATATTATACTCCTAAATTCCAAAAAAGTCAATAGGTTTTCCATTATTTTTATGCAGCAAGGTTAATTTGGTCAAATGAAAAAGTAAATTCCATAGTGTAAAGGCGATAAAAAAGTATAACTAAAGTCCACTTTTTGTGGGCTTTTTGCAGTTCATGGTTGAGTT
>JAWXUT010000019.1:0-20443 GCA_044426075.1 Bacillota bacterium | reverse complement strand
AAACTTTTCTTTGCAATTCGGCAAGGAAAAGTATGCAAAAGAAAGCGAACAAGCCTCTTTTTCCGAGGGCGGCTTGACCCCAAAACTCCTCAACTCCCACATTGGCTAGTCATAAATATAAGCTGACTGTCCCCTCTTGTTTAAGAGGGATAAAGTATAAGAGTAAATATGAACTTGAGATAAGGATTGAAATATATATTTTTCAAAATGGATTATTTATTATAGTTTTTTATTAGGTTAAAACTGCCCTTGACCCGCATATATTTTGCAATTGTTTTGGTTCAGCGAAGGAAGTGGCAATAGAAAAAGTAGAGTACATCCCTTCGCATATTTATTGTATTGCAAAAGATATCCGCGTAAAGGATTACAACAAAAACAAGTTTTTGCAGTTTTGTATTATATTATTTTAAAAGCTCAGAAAATAGCAATAGAATTTTTCATTTTTAAATATGTCCTCTAAATGGGGTACACTTCACTTCTTCACTATTCACTCTTCACTATTCACTCAACCCGCTTGCGGGTTCGCGGGCGGCAGGGGACTGCCGCACCCTACGATTATATG
The DNA here is from genome assembly GCA_044426075.1 of Bacillota bacterium. Taxonomy (GTDB): domain Bacteria; phylum Bacillota; class Clostridia; order Christensenellales; family DTU072; genus JAWXUT01. Next base: position 19,881 of record JAWXUT010000019.1, on the reverse strand, counting down.
ATTTATATGTGATACAAACAACGGCGTTTTATTTAATTTTATCCTCAACTTCTTCACTATTCACTCAACTTATCCCCTCCCTTTAGTTTTAAAATAGTAAATTGTCAATAAATGTGTTGCAAAAGTTTGTAATAGATGTTAACATTAGTATATATTTAAAATATAATTATAAATAAACGAACTTACTAGTAGTATGTGGAGGTATAGTTTATGAATAGAGTTTCAATAAAATCAGTTACAGCAATAATAGTGTTTGTGTTAATATTAACGCTATGTTTTGCGGTATTTTCAGTGGATATATCTGCACTGCTCAACAAAGTATCCGGTGAATCATATTCAACTTCACAAGTAGCTGAAGCTGCAACCAGCTATCAAGAAGTTGGTACAGGCACTGTGTCATCTGGTAGTAGCTCAACAACCTATACGTCTTCGATGGAATATTCGGAAACTTGGTCTAGCGCGACTTCTTCTACAAATATTGGTTGTACAGAGTATTCATCTAGCACCAACGCGAGCAACGGAGTAATTACAAACACATTTACATATTATGTTGAGAGCACAATAAGTGATGAATCAACTTATCCGGGCACCACAACAACAACAAAAACAAGTGCAACATCAGTATCTACAGGCACGCCAGGTGTGGAATATGCATCATTTGATTTAACTAGCGTGCTTTCTGGATCAAGTACAGAGATTGCTGATGCAATAGCCGCAAATAGAATTTATTATAAAGTGGAATTAGAATCAACAACACTAAAAACATATGTTGATTATGATGATGCAGCTACCGCTACAACATCATATTGGATAACAGGATATAATAACGTTGTAACTAGCAGTCCATCAACTACAAATAAAACTTGGTGCAGTGCAACTATAGGTACCCTAAGTACGAGTTATATCCTAGCGACAAGTAGCAAAGTGGAGTTTATTATGACGGCTCACGCTTATGCAAAAGACGAACCATCTTGGGGTGGTGATACATCTGCAGAAGCGAAGGTAAATACTGCTTTTGAAGCGAGCATTACAGTTTACTTTATGCAACCAGAATATGAGATAAGTTATCAAACAGAAAGTACAACTGGCGGTGAAGGTGGAACAGTAAGTATTACAACATCTAGCGGCACAACTGCTCTTAATACAGACACAACAAGTGCAACTGTTTATTCAGATTTAACTAAGGGCATTACAATTTCAGTTACACCTTCTAACGGTTATTATTTTACCGGATTTACATATAAAACAGATTATGAAGCTAGTGGTAGCGGGGGCACAACCATATATTGCGCTATAAGTGATTATGGGTCGTTTACAGAAAGTGCGTCTACTTTATTTTATGATAGCTCAAAAAGTTCCCACGGAATTGATATAACGGCGAATTTTGCGGCGGTCACGGGGACGGATCTGGCTTCAGAAACATTTAATTATTTAAATACGGGCACGGGTATGTATGTGGATGACCCCGACGGAGATTCAACTGCATATAGTGTTAACGATGTGTATGTAGGCACTCATTATTATGACGATACTAATGACACTACTGTTAAGGATGAGGATAAAATAGGTGGTTCAACTACATGTACAAATACATTGCCTATTACAGCGGGATCATATGTTTATACTGCAACTTACACCGTAACTGAAGGCGAAACTAAATATATAGTGGGTGTTTATACAAACGAGTTTAGTATTGCTCAGTTGGTGCGTTCATATACTTTTGGCTCAGAATATATGCCACAAGACATAAGCTTTGGGCAAACTATAGCGGATACTAACGCGACTAGTAGTTATGTATCTGGGGATCAATATCCATTCCCGAGTAATTTCGTTTATTCTGATGATGAAACGACGACTGATGGCTCTGGCGAGTGGACTTGGGCTATACTTATTGATAACGAATATAAACAATATGAGTGGGGTGACGAGTCTGTACTAGAAGTAGGCACATATGAAATAGTTTATAGGTTTATTCCTGATGATCAATACAACTACGCTATATTAAATATAACTTTTGAGGTTACTGTAACATATGCGTTTAGCGTTGATATATACAATTCATCTGCACTTAGCGATGAGACTGATGTAAACAGCGTTAAATATGAAACTAGCGTTGTAGATAATAAACCAACTGTAACACTATATGCAACACCTTCTGAAGCAAACAACTATTTTTCATTTGGTTGGATGGGCGCAGCAAACACAATCGGAAGCAATTATTCATACGATTTTACCGGCTTAATTAGCTCTGTTGATAGCGAAAATACTAACTACGGCATTTCTGTTGGCACATATACTGGTACGTCAGGCGATGCTATAGTATGCGGATTTAGGGCAGTATTTATGCAATACTATGTCGGCGATTATAGTTTTGGAAGTACTTATTCTTATGCGAAAAATAGTTTTACCACAAGCTACATTGGCGCTGCAAAGCAACTAGGTTTAAGCTTTACAAAAGAAACAAGCGGCTATTTAAGTAGCAGTAATTACTCCTATGAAGAATTTATATTATTATACGGTACTGAATATGCGACAATAAGTATTTCTAAAATAGGAACTTATGACGCCACATTTGAAATTACGAATACAGCATTAAATGAAGTTGTTACGTGCTATATAACTTGTACATTTATAATAGATTATGCAGTAATTGAGGCTGAAATGCAAACTGGAGATGCAGATACTGGCTGGGGCATAACCGACAATAAATACGAATTAAGCACAACTGGAGCAATTAGTTCAGCAGTAACATCATATATGTATTCTTATTCTACAGACAACGAAACTTGGACTGAGTTTGAAACTTGTACTGGAGATATTACTGCTGATACGGGTTGCAAAATTAACTTTACGGCATCGGTGTTAAGTGGTGTAAGTTCAACTGTATACTATAAATTTATCGCAATAAAACAATATGACGATGAAGATGATATTGTAGCTAAAAGTGATATTATAACAATTAAAACTGATACTGTAGAAGCGGCAATTTCTGCATCTATATCAGAAAATGTAGGCAATTGGACAAACGATGATGTTGTATTCACATTTGCCATTACTTATGGTGGAAGCGGCGCTGAACTACAGTACTACGACTTTGATACTAAAGATTGGATATCTGCAACAGCGTTTATACCTTCTGATTCGCTAGCAATAAACTATGGTTCTGCAAATTATAGTGAGGCGCAAGAAACAACACTTGTATTTACTTTAAGTGAAGAGCAAGTACAATATTTTGCCTTCCGCATAGTAACTGGTACGGGCGATATTGTTTACTATAAAACCCTTGACGAGGAAGATGAATTTAGCGAATATGAGGTTATGATTGATAAACAAGCGCCAACAATTGATTCTATTAATCTAGATAAAGATATTGTTGACGATTTTTGGTATAATGCAAGCATTGGTGCAAGCACAACTGCTTATGATAAAGACGGTGCAACAAATAGTGGCATTTATAGCGTAATTTTATACAATAACGACACTAAAATAACAATTGATCCAACAGGTGATGATACAGATTACGCGCAAGCTGTTGCGTTCTTTATAGCAAACAGCGCAACATACACAGTGGAAGTAACAGATAACGCGGGCAACGTTGCTACAAAGACTGTGCAAGCGCAAGTGGACCTTGTAGAGCCTACTATTAGCTTTAGTGGTTATGTTGGGGAAGAAGAAGATAACATCACTTGGACAAATAAAGATATTGTAAACGGCAATGTTACCATTAATTTTGAATACGAACTAGGTGCAAGCGGCATAACAGTTTATTATGCAGACGACACTTTATTTGGAACTTTTGATAATGGCAACGATATTGCTCAAACTATTACAGAAACAATATCATATACTACCGAACAAAATGCGTCATATTCATTCTATGCAGTTAGCGGAAGTGACATTAAATCTTCTGAAATAACCATATATATTAATATAGATAAAACAGCACCTACAATTGAAAGTGTAGATGGGTTAGAGTACAATAATTATAATGATGACGATGGCGTTTGGACAACCGAAGATATAACATTATCTATTAAAGTTGCAGATAGCAAATCTGATGTATATAACAGTGGCATATGTTCATTTACAGTAACAGAAGGTGGCAATATAATAGTGCTCTCATATGATGCAGAAACCGGCATATATTCATTTACATTAACAGAGTGTGCGCCTTACACCGTTACAATTACAGATAACGCGGGTAACGTTACAACTACAGAGTATCAAGCAAAAATTGATAAGAATATGGACGATGTTGGGGTTACAGTTTCGGGCACTTATGTTGGCGATTATAATGGCAGTGCCGATAATGAATATGCTTTTGCAGATAGTGATTCTGCTGTTTGGATAAGTACTGTGACTTATAATGACAGCGCTTATCTAACAATGGTGCTTAACATTACATACACGCAGAGTGGTGCTACACTACAATGGATAACTTCTGCTAGCGCTACCATGAACGCCGACGCAATTAACAAATTAACTTGGACAACAATTGCAGATGAAGATAAAGTGCTATCATCAATAGGTGACGATACAGATACTCGCACAGCAGAAAACTATGCGATTAAAATAGATACAGAGGAAGTCGGTTATTTCTACTTGCGTTTAGTGAGTGGTTCTGGCGGTGTTGTATATATTATATATGATTATAATACAGGGGAATATTCCACAATTTCAGTGTTAAGTGATTCTGGAGATAAAGATCCTGAGATAACTGCATTGGGCTATATTAAACTTGACTTCACACCAGTTGCAATTACTGAAGTTAGTTATGTTGATACAGTTACAGAAGAGACATTTGACACAAAAGAAGATGTTACAAATAATTGGAATCCAAATGCTATCTATATGTACTACACTTTATTTGAAAAGACAAGTGGCATAGCTTCACACACACTTTACATAACAGATGCTGAGGGCAATACAACAAGTGAAACACTAAGCACAGCCACAGGCGACTATGACTTTGAAATGACAGCCTATTATACTTATAAACTATCTATAGTAGATAATGCTGGCAATGAGACCACTTTTGAAATAAAGCCACAAATTGATACAATTATCGATTACGATTTAAGCGTTGAAGCTACTTATAATGGTTCAGCATATACTGGTGCTTGGTTAAATAATACTTCCGATGAAGTTACATTTACCTTTACGCTAAATATGACCGATAAGACATTTGGCGTATCTGGCATTACAATTCAATACTCAATTGGTGGCGAATGGATAGATATAGCAAGTAATGATGATTTGTTGTTTGATGCAGATTATATATATTATGTGTTGTTTACATTAAAGAAATGTCAGAACAATACATATAAATTCCGCCTAATAAATGGCGCGGGTTATATTATAGAGTTAGACGGCGAATATGTAGTTAAAAAAGATGACGTTGCACCAAACATTACGATTAATGCTCTTTATAAAGATGAAGACAACTATGATGATGATAATAAATACTATTATGCATCCTCAACTGAAGATGACAATGCAGAGCCAAGTGAAACAGAATGGATTAGCACTGGTGTTGAAATTACGTGGGAATATACGTCAGGTGTTAGCAATGCAACATTGTATCGCGCAACAAGCACAACTGAGGGTTTAACTTATGATGATTTAACTTGGACTGAAATTAACTCTGCAACTGTCGCGGGTTCAAACAGCAGCACAATAGAAATAATCGCTGAAACCAATGCAGTTTACTACTACTTTGTAGTTGTGGCAGATGGCTTTGTAAACGAGAGCAAGGTGGTTTCAATTTGCGTTAAAATTGATAGAACTGTACCAACCATTAAAGTTTCAACTACACTAAATGGTTCTACTTATAGTGGCGCTTGGACATATCAAGCAGTTGACTTCAACATAACAAGCATTTCAACTGTAAATAGTGGATATTCAGTTGAATATGGTTACTTTACATATGATAATGATAAAACTGCGGTGTGGAATGGCCTTGATGTTGTTACAAATAACACCGTATCACTTGCGGGTGACATTACTGCGGGCGTTTATATGTTTAAAGTTACAACGGGCTCGGGTATAGTTGCATATAGCGCAACAAGTGCTACTATTAATATAGATACAGTTAAACCAGAATTTACACTTTCTCCGTCCGCAAGTGTAGCGAAACTTGACAACGATTATGAAAATGCGGGTTGGTGGATTGCTAACCCAACATTCACATATAATATCGATACTTATGGCGAATCAGGCTATACAATGCAATATTGCATTATAACAGATGGCAATATGGGTGATTGGTCAACTTCTGGCATAAATACAACCTCTAATTCTTATACAATTACAGATACTAGCACCAGTGGTGGCACAGAAGTTATATACTTGTTCCGCATAATTAGTGGCGCTGGCGTAAGTTCTGTTTATTATGACGGAGATGACAACGCTTGGACGGAAGAAGATTTTAAAAAGTTAGAAGATTATGACGATGTTGCTCCAATTAAAGTTGACGTAAACACCTATACTGTTACAATAAACCAATACATAACTGTTTATAATGAAGACGATTCAGAGGATGTTGCTTATAATTATGTAACTATAAACAACAATAATAATTCTAACGTTTACTATAGGGGCTCCGAAATACAATTTACTATCGACCTTGCCGAGGACGCTTATTATAATATGATTTATGACAAAAACGGCATTTATAAATATATAGTTTCTATTAATGAAACATATAAAAAAGATGTTTATGTTTCTTTTGGTACTAGCGAAGTTGGCATTGATGGTATTTTTAGCTACGTAAATCTTATAAGTGAAATGTATGGCGAAGATGTTGTTATTGATATCTACCTAGTAAAATATGTAGAGTTAGCATTTGATGACACATATCAATGTTTGCAAGCGGGTGATAGCACCGATGTTGACGTTAGCGTTAATGACGATTATTTTGATGTAATTTTCGGCGAGCTAGACTACACAATTACATATTATAATAAGGGTGAAACTGTAGCGTTAAGTGGCTTGCCAACTGAAATTGGTGAATACACTGTGCGTGCAAGCATAAGTGGCAACCAGAACTTTATTTTAAACAACGACGATACTGTCACCGACAGCGACGGCAATAAATATATTGAATTCGACCTTATCATTGTTTATTACTCTGGTGACGGAAGCGAAGATAATCCTTATATATTAGATAACTTAACGGATATCAACTATATAAATATCTATATGGATAGTGACTCTAGCTATGATTATTTGGGTGACAATCGCACATTTGGTTATTATCTACAGACATCCGACATTAACCTTGGCAGTAGCTTTACACCAATAGCTAACTTTGCGGGCGTATATGACGGTGGCGGCTACAAGGTTTACACAGAAACTGTTTATACTGCTAGTTCAGATTTTGGCTTTATACAATATATAACCACAAACAACACCCAAATTAAAAACCTTGGGGTTGAGTTAAATGTTGTGGCTAGTGGCGCAAGCAATAACGCAATAAGTGTTGGATTACTAGTTGCACAAATTAGTTCCTATACAGTTATGATTACAGATTGCTATGCAATAGGTAGCATTAGCGTGTCAAATATTGAACAAGTAAAAGTGGGTGGATTAATTGGCTATATTACAAGCACATTTAACTTGGATTATGAAGACGAAAATGAGTTTGCAACACCTATAGGTGTTATGATTAGTAGCGCATTTGTTGATGTTGACATTTATGCAAACAATGCAACTGGTAGTATTGGTGGCATGGTAGGTCAAGTTGTTGGCGTAGTAATCAGCAGTTCTATTGTAAAGGGCAATATTACAGTTGTAGATTCATATGGCACAATATTTGCGGGTTCATTAATAGGGCTTTATCAATACTACTACACAATTACAGAAGTGTATAAGATATTTGGTGAGACCGATTTAAATTCAGCGGACTACTATAACTACATACTTCAAAACAATATGACAGTTAATAACACAATAAGTGATTCAAACTATAACTACAGCCACCTTGCATTTGGCACCAACAAAAATGGTGTTGATTTTGAAGAGGCATATGGCATTTACTTTGTGGATATTGAAGCCTTGTTGAGTGAAGATGATAATTTAACCAATTGGTCAGAGGATGAACTTAAAGCGCTTGCAAACAAAAAGGCAGTAGCCATGGGACTTAGTGGCAGCGGAACAGAAGCTGACCCTTATCAAATTGATGAAATGAGCGACCTTGATGCACTATTTACAATGCCTTGGGCTTACTTCCAACAAACTGCAGACTTAACTGCAACTGATGACTTTGAAATGCTCAGCTATGATAGCATCTTCCGTGGCACTTATGACGGTGATGGAAACGCTATTTACAACATCACATTTAGTGGTTCTGATACTTATATGGCTATGTTTGGCATAGTTTTGGCTGATATTATCAACTTAAAGGTAATTGATATTGACTACATTAACAACAGCGCAAACACGGCTTATGTTGGTGGCTTGGTTGCAGTTGCACTTAGTGGCAGCAACTTTAGTAACATTGTAATTTCTGGTACAATAACAGTTAACAACAGCGGTGATGAAGTGTTTGTTGGTGGTTTGATTGCGGTTGCTTCCGGCGTTACAATTAGCTCAATTGGTGTGCTTACAAACGTTACAGTTGAATCTGCTATTATGGCAACAGTTGGCGGTGTTGTGGCTCAACTTGAGGGCGCATCGGATGAAACTGAGCTTGCAATCTCAAATATTTACAGCTTTGCAAATGTTTCAGTTGTGTACAGCAAAACGGGCTATGTTGGCAATGTTTTCGGATACATAAAAAATAAAGACGGCAGCATTACTGGTTCTTATATTTATCAAATACCAAATAACACAACCATAAATGGATTGGTTAGTGGTGTTGGCGTGGCATATTCTGAAAACTTTAAGGGCTCTGTAACTAATGCGGCAGACTACACTGACCTTCTTGAAATTGTAGATAAAGCGGGCAATAGTATTGTATCGGATTTAGGTAATTACAACCCATTTGAGTCTGGTACTGGTAGCGCAAGTGATCCATTTGTTATTGTAACTTATGAACAGTTGTTGCACATAAGTGACTATATGTATGCTAACTTTAGCCTTGGCGCAGACATTGTTATTGGCGACTACGACAACGACGGCGTGGTTGATGCAAACTATGCTTACGACTTTGAACCAATCGGCAACGGCGGTATATTCACTGGTACGCTTAACGGCAACTATTACACAATTACAAACCTTACTGATAGTTTGTTCTACACCATAAACGGCTCAATTAGTAACTTGACTGTTAATGTGGATTACAGATTGTATTCAGAGACAGATGCTGATTCATATATAACCGCAAAAGAGCACGACGGCGAAGATATTGTGTTCGGCGCAATTGCAAAATACAGCTTAGAGTACTGCAATATTAAATATGTGGTTGTTGACGGCATAATTGACATTGATGTTAGTGGAATAATTTCTGCAAGCGTTGGTGGCGTTGTTGGCGTTAATAATGGCGGAAGCATACGTGGTACTATAACTTCAGCAAGCATTAGCGTTTCTGCTATGATAGCCGACGTTGGCGGTATTGTTGGTACAATTTATGGCACATCTAATATTGAGTACTCCGGCACTAGCAGTATGGATTACAACATAATTGTTAAAAATATCTATGTAAACGGTGCAGCAGTAAATGTAGGTTTAGTAGTTGGCGCAATCCGCAATGCAGATGCAGAAGTTGTGGTTTCAAACCTTTCCGATTCAGCTTCAGTTTATATTAACGGAGAAACCCAAGGCAGTGACGCGGTGGGTTATCAAGCTAAATCAACAAGTGTAGATTCAGACGACGCCGACGCAGATGACGACGCAGACGCAGGCGACACAGAGATTTAAAATATAAAATTCCATAACCAAAAAGCTGAAAGATTATGTTCTTTCAGCTTTTTTATTAATCAAAAATTAAGTAAAATATAAAGGATAAACAAACCACCCGACGGGTGGATTGCGGGCGTCAGAGGACTAACGCCCCTACGATTGTAGGTGATTTGCTAACATAGATAATCAATCCTTTACGGGTTTTATGTACAAAAAAGGCTGTATTTATTTTACAGTCTTTTAATGGTGTGGTTTTGTTAGAATTTAAGTTTGTTGTTTAGTGCTTTCAGTTTTTGGATATCTAGTTTAACAACCTTGCGGTCGTAAGTTAGTATGCCGTTTATTTCATCTTCAACATCGGTTAGTTGGGTGTAAACTAAAGCGGATAATCCTTTGGGGATTAGGGGGGATATTTGTTCGTTGTAAAGTTTGTGATAGGCGTTTTCTAAATCGGATAGCGTTTTGTAGTTTTTGTAGCCAAAGGTGTGGGTTTTGTTGAAGTTGTGACCCGCTACTTTATGCCCATATCCGCCAAACTCGCTTAATGCTTGCACTCTTTTGTCTTTTGGGAAGAAGATTTTTGTAAAGTATATGTGCAAACTTATAAAGTCGCCGCCTCCTTGATCGTGCCAGCCACTAACTGTGTCAAATGTGCGGGTGTTATCTAGATTGCGGGCAAATTCTTCTACCTTTTGGGAGTCAAATTGTCCCCAACTTTCATTAAATAATACCCATTGGCATACGCTGGTGCTGTTGTATAATAAATCAATGGTTTCTTCCGTGTCTTTATAATACTTCTTTCTGCCAGATTTGCTTTGCCTATTTGTGAGCCAATAGTTGGTGTCCTTTGCCTTAATTTTAAATAATAATGCTAGTTGACCCAATATGCCGTTTAGTGGGGTGTTTGCCTTGCCTCCGCCATTTACCATATCTTGCCAAACCAAAACGCCTTGCTTGTCGCAGTGATAGTACCACCTTAAAGGCTCAACTTTAATGTGCTTCCTTAACATATTAAAGCCCATATCTTTAACTAGCTTTATTTCGTCTTCAATCATTTTATCTGAGGCAAAAGTGTATAGCCCGTCACTGGTGTAACCTTGATCTAATAATCCGTTATGAAAGTAGGGTTGATTGTTTAGCATTATGCGCTGAACACCTTCTGCATCGCACCCAATTGAGAACTTTCGCATACCAAAGTATGATGTTACGGTATCTGAATCCACATTTATTGCAATATCATATAGAAAAGGTTGCTCGGGTGACCACAACTTTACTTGTGGAATATTAATGGTTGCTTCGCTGTTTTTAAGGGGTGAGATTTGCAACAATTTGTTTGTATCAAAAATGGCAACCGTGCCTTCTGCATCGCCGTCAACCATAACTTTTATGTTAACCGTGCTTTTATCAATATCGGGGGTTATTTTGATGTTTTTAATGTATTGCTTTGGCACGCTTTCTAGCCAAACAGTTTGCCATATTCCGCTAGAAGGGGTATACCATATGCCACCGCGATTTAGCTTTTGCTTGCCTCTGGCTTGCACGCCGCTGTCGGTTGGGTCGGTTACTTTTACTAAAAGTGTGTTTTCGCCCTCAATTAGCGCTTCGGTTATATCTGCACTAAATGGCAAATATCCGCCCTTGTGGGTTGCAACTACGGTGCTGTTTACTGTAACTTTTGCCTTGTAATCAACTGCACCAAAATGAAGGATAACGCGGCCCACATTAAAGTCTTTTGGCAGCGTAAATGTGCGTTTGTAATACAAAATATCATCGGGCATAACTATGCGCTCAACTTCGCTCAAAATACACTCGGGCGAAAAGGGCACTATTATGTCACCTTGATAGGCTGTTAACTTGCTGTTTTCTGGTAATATGGCATACTGCCACACTCCATTTAAATTTAAATAACTTGTTCTAACTAGTTGTGGTCGTGGATATTCAGGCAAGGGGCATAGTCGGTCGAGTTCTTGTCCGTAAACCGAAATTAGTCGCTCAAAATTGCTTTCTGCTTTCATTTTGACCTCACTATTTTATGTATATTTTCGTACTTTTTGCAGCTCCGCTCAATATATCGTCAATGCTATAACTGCTGTTTGCAATGAATATTGTTGTGCCATTTTTAAGGGGCTCTTTTACGTATTCTAGCTTCATTCTGGCACCGTTTGCGCCCGCTCTGCTTGCGCCGTCACAGAAGTTTTGATAATATTCTATGCGGGCAATTACTTCCTCTGCAGAACTGCCAGTTATCTCTTTAACTAGGGTAGATGCGTCTTTTATATCGGTGAAAATGCCATCTAGTCCGCTTAATATAATTAAATATTTTGGCTTTACGAGGCACGCTATTTGGCTTGCTGTTTCATCGTTATCAATGCACTCCACAACTTTATCGTGCTTTGAACGCAAGGCTTGTATTTCCATTTTGCGGTTTTCTTCGTAGCTCACTGGGTCGTTGTAATTTACAATTGGGATTGCCATTTGTTTTGGACACCTTAACAGCGCTTCTTTTAAATGCTCGCGCTTGCCTTCGTCATTAAAATGTTGATGTTCAACTAAAAACTGCCTTACTGAATATCTACTATCAATAAAATTCCTATAAGTTTCTAGCAGTACAGACTGCCCTTGTGCGGCATAATCTGTTTTGATGTCTTGCACTTCGCCCTTAAGTTCGTAACCCGTTCTGCGAATGAAGTCTAGTCGCCCAATTTCTGTAGCACCAGAAGTAACCAGAATATAACCTGGCTTAAGGTTGCGGCTAAGCCCCGCAAGAATGTTGTAATCTATATCGTTGTTTTTACGATTAATTAGTGCCATTGAACCAATTTTGCACACCAATTCTACATTGAAATCCATAAATATCCTCTTTGTTTTTAGTGAAACAAGTTAAAATACAATGACTGCATTTTTTCTAATCCCTATAATGCTATTATAATAATATAATTAAGATAAGTCAATGGATATGTAATTATTTTGCAAAAATTAATAAAAACGCTCCGAGATGCTTATGGAAATAGCTCCAATTTATCAAAAGTACCAGTGTGTATAAAAAAGTAAAACTTTTTTTCGGGTAATAAAAGCGAAAATTGGCATAAATATCTAGAAAAAGTCTGATTTGAAAGCGATTTGCTATTGAAATTAACAAAATACTATAGTATAATTAAGGTGTACAATATATAAGAATTATTAATCGCACATTAGGAGAAACTGGTTATGAATATCACAGATATAAGAGTTCGTATTTTGAAGAAGGATGACAATAAGCTTAAAGCTGTTGCAAGCATTATAATTGATGATGCTTTTGTTGTTCACGATATCAAGATTATTGACGGTGGAGAGGGTTGTTTTATAGTAATGCCTTCAAGAAAAACACCAGACGGAGCTTATCGTGACATCGCCCACCCAATCAGAAATGATGTTAGGGAGGAGTTAAAAGATAAGGTTTTGGCAGCTTATAAAGAAGCTTTAGCTGAAAATTAATCCCGAATTATTTTTCGTAGAATTTGTAGTCTACTTTACTTAACTTAGTGCGGGCTAGTTGTTTAACTTCAACATAGTCACGAGGCACAGCATACTTTGATATATTAGCAGTAACAACTCGTTTTACGGCATTTACAGCGCTAGACAAACTATAAGATTTATTTAAAACTACAAACATTCTTGTTGCCGGTTTACCGTTAATTGTAGTGCGTGCAACCACGCAGTCTGCAATCATTGGTAGCCCTTTTGCAATGCGTTCAACCTCTGCTGGAAAAATGTTGTGTGCAGAAATTTTTATACTTCTTTTTTTGCGGTCGGCAAAATATAGGTTGCCTTTTTGGTCAAGATAACCGCAGTCCCCCGATTTCAAATAATCGCTCCCGTTAATATTTACAAAACTTTGGCGACTTATTCCGTTTTCTGTTAGATAACCAAGCATTGCCGATGCGGAATTCAAATATAATTCTCCAACTTCAAAAGGTGAACAAATATCGCCAGATTCATTTATAACAATTAAATTATTGCGGCCTATTGGTGCGCCTTGTGAGGGGGTGTCGCCCAAACGCTCTATTGTAAAAACAGAGGCGGTTTCAGATAATCCATAGCCCTCAGACATCACCGCGTGGCTTCCGCTACTAGCCATAATATTGTTAAATGTTGTGCGTAAATCAGCAGATAGCGCATCGCCTCCGCAAAAAACATAGCCAATTTGTGCTAGCTTTTTACCGTTAAATTTATTTGTATCAATCATCTTTTTATACATTTGAGGCACGCCCATTAAATGTGTCAATCGGTGTTTTTTTATGCTACGAACAACTTGATGTGCCCTAAATTGGGGTATAAGTAGCGTGGAACTGTGGGATATGCCCGTGTGCATAGTTACAGCTAGCCCAAAACAATGAAAAATTGGCAACGCCATTAGCATACAACCGTTGTGGGCGGGTTCTTTTTGGTCGCCGTGCACCCATTGCATAATGTTGTCTGCCACACTGTTTATAGCAGTAGAATTTAAAACCACGGTTTTTGCTTCGCCGCTTGTGCCTCCGCTATGAATATAAACTGCAGGTGCCTCACCACTAAATTCTCGGTCAATAAATGTGGATTCACAGTGCAAAACATCCTTAAATGTAAGTTCAGCTTTAACCTTTTTTTCAAATATAGCTGCAATAACTGCTTGCGCCGCAGGCATAAAATAACTTGGATAACAAATTATCGCTTTAATATGCAATTTATCTAGCGTCGCTTTGTGAATATGATAAATGCTATTCAATATAAAAATCACTTTGGTTTTGGTGGAAATTAATAATTCTTCTACCGCAAAAACTCCCAATTTTGGATGCATTATGTTCGCAATGCCGCCCATACGGCTAATGCCATAACACGCCATAATGGCGTCTGGCATATTTGGGAGTGCTATCCCCACCACGTCGCCCGCATTGCAACCTTGGTCTGTTAAAAATGACGCAACTTTTGCTGTAGCAGAAAGTAGCTCATCTGTGCAAATAATATTGCCAAAATACAACATTTTTTGCGCGCGTGAGTCCCATATATTCTTGTTAAAATAGTCGAATAATGTGCTGGTATCTGCCATAAATACATAATACACCACTTTGTAAAAAAAAGCAAGGAATTTTGAAAAGTAAAGCCAGAAGTGTTAAATAAGTTAAACTTTTGTGAGAAAATATAAAAAAATCAGTATGTTTTAAAAAATTTTCATTGACAAATGATTAATGTAGTGTTAGAATATAAGTATCAAAATTACAAGGAGTAACAATTATGGCATATATTATTGATAAAGATTCTTGTGTATCTTGCGGAATTTGTGAAGCAGAGTGCCCAGTATCAGCTATTGCTGAGGGTGACGGTGCTTATGCAATTGATGCAGATGCTTGTGTATCATGTGGTGCATGTGCAGGCGCATGTCCTCAAGAGGCAATTTCAGAAGAATAAAATTGCAACAATAGGTGGTCGCACATCGTAAGATGTGCGATTTTTCCGTTTTAGGATAAGTTGTACAAATAACATCGCTAAAAGTTTTGCTATAAAGGAACATATGTTAAAAAAGAGTGATATTGAACAAAAATTAATAAGTTTGCGTGCGGAGTGCGGTTCAGAAGATGAAGTGTACGAGGCATATATGAACGAGGTTAGTCGCTTTGCCGAGGGTGAAGACGAGCCTTATTTTGCGCTTAGCGATTATCACTGTTACTATAATGAACAAGCGAGAAAGATAACCAAACAAAAAAAGAGTGCGCACAAAACGCTTGACGCATCAGAGTTAGTTGTGGCAACGCAATTCTTCACGCCACTTGCGCTAGTTAAATATTTAGCGGATAACATTATTAGTAGATTAATAGGGTGTGACAATGGCGGATATAGTGACATAATCGGCGATTTGGGTGCGAAATTGGAGTTAAATAGCATTAAAAATTTGCGTATCTATGACCCAGCTGTGGGTACGGGCAACATATTATACTATGTTTCAAGAGTGCTAAAAGATATATATATGCAGTTGGGTGTGGAAGACAGCGAGATTCCTAAATATATTGCAAACAATATTGTTGGGTGCGATATTGATAAGACCGCAATTGACTTCTGCAAAAGAGAACTGCGCAAAAGTATAGGTGCAGAACCTTGTATTTACTGCCTAAAGGTGCCCAGCAAAAATTTGCAATCTTTGCTAGTTTTGTACAATCAAACCGACCTTTTAATAAAACTTATGGAGCTTCCAATGGTGGGTTCACTACAAGTTTTTGATGAATCAAGCGCGGATATTTTGCATCGTATTTTATTGGATATTTCTGATGATACAACTAATATTAAGGCTGAAATTACAGAGTATATTGCAGTTATAGCAATGCTTAACGCAAAGTATGACGCAATTATAATGAATCCGCCTTATCTAGCCAGCAGCGATTACAACCGCCAACTTGCGGCATTTATCGACACCAATTATATTGAAAATAGGCAAGACCTTTTTAGCGTGTTTATTGCGCGCGGGGTAAAAATGTTGCAACGCGGTGGATATCTAGGGGTAGTGTGCCCATTTAACTGGATGTTCATTAAACAATTTACATCATTAAGGCAACAAATTATTGATAACTACTGCATTCATAACTTAGCGCGATTGCACATAAGCAGTTACAAAAGCGCAAGGGTGTTTTTATCTGCTTTTGTATTGGGAGATAGCCTCAAAAACGGCGTAGGCAGTTATCTAGAATTGTCTAGCGAAAAGGATAGCGGGCACGGCATAGCACGCGCAATTGCTACGGGCGAAGGCAAATTTATCACCGCCCAACAAAAGTTTACTAGACTGCCAAACAACATTATAGCCTATTGGCATAGTGACAAATTTTATGAAGCACTTGCATTGCCAAAACTAACTGAATATATGGATATTAGGCAGGGTATGGCAACGGGAGACAACAAGAAATATCTATTAAAAATAACCGATGTCAAAAAGTCGGATATTGACTGCAGTGCAACCAACTTAGCGGAGTTTATAAAAGGTGGCAAAAAGTACGCCTTATACAGCAAGGGTGGCAAGTTCAAAAAGTGGTACGGTAACATTGACTATGTAATTAAATTTACAGATAAATATCGTGACATTTATGCGGTTAGTGGCAACAAGTTGCCAAGTAAAGCCTATTACTTTAAATCGGGGATAACGTGGACTT
Organism: Bacillota bacterium; assembly: GCA_044426075.1. GTDB lineage: Bacteria > Bacillota > Clostridia > Christensenellales > DTU072 > JAWXUT01. Next base: position 2,890 of record JAWXUT010000019.1, on the reverse strand, counting down.
TGGTATCCTCTAAAGGTGTTTTTGGGGCACGAATAGTTGATAATTCTGTATTTGATGTAGGTGGCTCATGTGGCTTCCCTAAAAATCCAGAAGATAGATATGTTATACTTGCATATTTGTGTAGTGTGGTTGCAAGCACCTATTTAAACACGTTTAATCCCACAATGAACTGTCAAGTTGGAGACCTTAAAAAATTGCCATATGTTGCGCCAAGCGGAGCGGTGTATGAAGAAATTGACCGTTTGTCTCGTGAAAATGTAAGTCTCACAAAGGCAAATTATGAGCAATCTTGCAAGGGTAAAGTAAATAAAAAAGCGCTCCCCGCAGTAAAACGCAAGGTGGCGCAAAATGAGCGTAGGCTGAATGAAATCTTCATTGACCTATATGGTTTGCAAGGTGATTTAAGCCCTGAAGTTGAAGATAGATTGATTACACTAGAGTCATAATTATAATGTTAATCCGCCATCAATAGTGAGTGTTTGACCCGTTATAAATGACGCGTCGTCGGACAATAAAAATGCTACAGATTTTGCTATATCGCCAGTTGTGCCTATGCGACCAACGGGGGTTTCTGCCACAATTGCAGCTAAATCTTCTGCGGATAAGTGCGCATTAATTTCTGTATCAATAAGCCCTGGTGCAATGCAATTTACGGTTATGCCACTGGGTGCGAGTTCTTTTGCAAGCGCTTTTGTACAACCAATTATGCCGGCTTTGCTTGCTGAATATGCCACTTCACAACTTGCGCCAACAACGCCCCACATACTACTGATGTTTATGATTTTGCCGTGTTTTTCGCTGACCATATGCGGAATAAAAGCGCGTGAAACCAACAGTGTTGCGGTTAGGTTGGTGTTTATAATATTTGAAATCTCATTTTCGGACATATCTTGCAACAGCCCTATTGCAGAAATCCCGGCATTGTTCACCAAATAATCTGCGCCACCAAAGGCAGAAACAGTTGCCGCGTATAGCGCATTAACGCCTTCAGTTGTGCTGATATCGGCTTTTACAGTGATAACTCTGCATTTTACTGCAAGTTCTTTTGCAAGAGCGGTTGCGCGGGCTTCATTATTTTTATAATTGATTACAATATTATATTTTTTTTCTGCGAGAACGCGAGCAATTTCTGCGCCGATGCCTCTGCTACTTCCGGTTATAACTACAGTTTTTATCATAAAAACCTCCATTTATTGTATTATTGTATCATATTTGAACTAAATTTGCAAGCTATAATATGTTATATATAATAAAGTGCAATTTATCAATAAAGCGTATGTTTCACGCAGTTTGACAACAAATATGTTAAAAAATAAGGGTTGCAATTTATATTCTGTTGTGATATAATAAGTGAAATTTGTTTTTTAGGAGGGAGTATGCGTTTTTTTAGAGCGACTGGAAGTAGCGAGTTAGAAGAAGTTCACATACCTGCAAATGCGGGTATAAAAGATGAAACTCAAGCAGAAGAAGCTGTTAATAGCGACATAAAACTTAAAATGAGTTTGATAATGCCTACATCAATTGATGTGGATATTTTTGAAGGCAAATTAGATATAGATTATCCCATTGTGCCTTGCCACGTGGCAACGGCAATAGCAAGCGAAGATAGGGCTGAGTACGGCATTAAAATGGGGAACAAGTTTATATTAAATCCATATGTGCTAAGTTCGCTTGGCAACTGTGGTGATGACAATGTGGAGCGATATGGGCTTGACACAGACGGATTTTTGCGCAACTTTGTTACACTTCCATTTGACAATGTAATTCAAATTCCCGAAGATGTTAAAGAAGAAGAGGCATTGTTTACTGAATTTATAGCAGTAGCACTAGCCACATTAAATTCGTTTAAGCTAAACAAGGGCGATTATATTGTAATAATAGGTGGAAGCATATTAAACATTATAATAGGGCAGTTGGCGCTATACTATCAAGCGATTCCAATATTTGTAGCAAGTGACCCAAGATTTTTAGATTTAGCAATTAAGTCGGGCATCTACTATACAATAGACGAGTTGAAAGAAGACGTTTACAAAAAAGTGCTAACCATAACGGGTGGCAAGTTGGCAGAACACACCGTGTTGCATTCAAAAGGCGGGGTTTCACCAAACTTTATACATCAATTGGCGGGCAGAGGCGCAAACTGTGTGTTGACGGCACTAACCCCTAACTTTGTTAGAATGGAAGCTGATATCAGCCAAATAGCCAATAAAAATATAATTCTGCAAGGAGTTTCTTGTGGGGTTGATGAAATCAATGCGGCGGTTAATATATTGGTTCAAAAAACACTAAAATTAAGCCATTTGGTTGATAAAGAGTGTATGTTGAGCGAAATGCAAGAGCTTTTTAAAGAACTTGGAGAGTATCGCGAACGCTATATTTGCCCATTAATTAGGGTGTAACATAAAAAGATATGGCAATAAAAATAAAATTCCTTATAAATATTGCAAAATGTGATTAAAACAATTGACATTATCTTTAAATACGCATATAATAAGAAGGCATTTTAATTGTAGTAAAAAAAGAGGTATATAAATATGAAAGAGAACATTCACCCAAATTATAATACAGTAGAGGTTGTATGTGCTTGTGGAGCTAAGTTCAAAACTGGTTCAACAACAAAGAATCCAACTATCAAAGTTGACATCTGTAATCAATGTCACCCATTTTACACTGGTAAACAAAAGATGATCGACACAGGTGGTCGTGTAGACAAATTCCGCAAACGTTACGGAATCAACTAACAAAACCTAAAATCAAAGTGCAGGGGGCTAAAGGTTTTCTGCACTTTTTTTCTATATAAATAACAATATTAAGGGGATTTTATGGCAAAAAAACACACAACCGGTATAGGCGGTCAAGCGGTACTTGAAGGTGTTATGATGCGCGGATC
>JAWXUT010000144.1:0-3058 GCA_044426075.1 Bacillota bacterium | reverse complement strand
GTCAACGAACTCTTTTGTGGATTTTTCTGTTGATAAATAAATCACCGTCCGTGTATCCGTCAAGACCACCTATAATGTTTAGTAATGTTGTTTTTCCGCAACCAGACTGCCCCAAAACTGCAGCAAATTCGTTGCGCCTAAATTCTAAATCTATCCCTTTGAGCGCCATGGTGACCGCACCATTGCCCATATCATATTTTTTTGTAATGCCTTTTAACCTTAGCATAGTTTTTCTCCTTTAAAATGTATTTTTTAAAAGGAATCTCTATTGTAATAGCACGGTGCTTGGCAAATGGAACATCATAATTTCTTCTTGAAATAGGCCAAAATACTTAACTTCTCTTACCTCTATTCTTTGTTTTAAGGTTTTTGATTGTCTGTAAAGAATATCTAAAATCGCTTCAAGAATGCGATGCTCATTGTCGTGAAGAAGATTGGATACTGTAGGCAAAATATGCGTGTTTAAATCGTCCATTGCCTTGTGCGCTACACTTAATGCGTGGCTTACATTCATAAATCCAAATGAATAACACATAAACGCCAATACCCAACTGATTGCTGAAGAAGTTGCCAAAATTATACTAAAAATAATCTTTAGTATATTGCCACATTTATGGGTAATTTTATCATAGTTACGCAACAACAATGTGATTCCAATCACAATTGCTAGTCCCACCAAAATACTGCTTGGGATAAGTTTTACATAACTCATAAAGATAATGTACGTGTGTCGCAAGTTGGTTCTCCCGCTTTTAGTATAATATATTATATATATAGCTGTATTATATCAAAATTTTAAATATGTGTCAATAAATTATTGTCATTTAACTTAAAATATAACATTATGTTGTTTTCTCGCCAATTTAAGAATTTTTACAATTTTGCCTTGACCCTTTTTTACAATTGATTTACTTTTTAACATTTAAAATTACCACTCACTTGATTGATACTTTATGCATATTCGTGATATAATTTGAATAACAAATACAGAATGCAGATATATTTCTAAACGCAAATTGCTAATTGCAGAGCCCAAACAACCTAATTAGGTAGCCCAATTGGAGGTATTATGGAGACATCACGCAGCAATCCCATACAATTATCACAATCATTAATAGTTGGAATAACACTAGCCCTTGTGGGTGGATTTTTAGACGCATACACCTACATTTTAAAAGGAGGTGTTTTTGCCAACGCCCAAACTGGCAACATCGTTTTGCTCGGTATCAATTTAGCTGAAGCAAACTTTACTATGGCGCTTACATTTGTGTTTCCTATACTAGCATTTGTACTAGGTGTTATAATAGTAGAAATTATCAAAAAGAAGTACAGATTTAACAACAACATCCACTGGCGACAAATAATAATTGCTTTTGAAATTTTGGTGCTAGTTGGCATAGGCTTTATAACAGACAGCAAGCACGACATAATAGTAAACGTTGCAATTTCATTTGTGTGCAGTATGCAAGTACAAAGTTTCCGCCTACTAAATGGCAACACTTTTGCAACAACAATGTGCACCGGCAATTTACGAAGTGCAGCTGAACAACTTTTCCGCTACAGCATAACGCACGATAAAACCGCAAGAAACAGCGCATTAAACTATTTAGTTATCATAGTATTTTTCATAATAGGAGCCTTATGCGGCACAATAGCCAGCTTGCAAATAGGCGCCGCCAGCATCTGGATATGTTGCGGAGCATTGGTGCTAGTGTTCTTTACAATGTTCATAAGAAAATAGCTAAAAGACATATATCACGCATCTAACTTCACAGACAACGGCGAATTAAATATAATCTGAAGTGCACCCTATTTCGAGGACATAGAGGATTAATTATAATAAATTTTATCCTTTTTTGCTTGATTTAAAAGACATAGATTGCGTGCAGAACGAGGCGAACGCCTAATTTGAAAAATCCTAATGTATAAATAATACATGAATTTTTGAAATTAGGCGTTCGTAAAGTTATGTGCGTGATATATGTCTTTTAAAGTGCTTCCGCTTTATTTAAATTTATAGGGAGGAGAGGGTAAGGAGAATTTTAGAGTGTGAACTCTGGCTGCGGAGAATAGCCTATAAAGCGGAAGCAGTATTTATAAACACACGTTTTATGGGGTTGGAGATTATTCTCGTGTGTTGTTTGTACTTATATGATACGGCTTGTATTTGATATCCCATAGTTAAGTTGCTGAAAGTTCGGTGAATGATTAAGGAACAGTTGACAAAAACTGTAAACGCAATTTTCACAAATAACAAACAACCCAATTTATAATAAGGTAAAAGGACTGCAAGTAAACCTACAGTCCTTTGATTTGCAATGCAATCTATCCCGTGTAATTTAAGGAGGGAGAATTTGTTAGCTGTGGAGAATAGCTGATTATCCCGGAATAGAATGCTCCAGCAACACGACTCTTGAGGCAAGTATTTACAAATACCTCGTGCAAAAAATTCGTATTTTTAGGCTAATTTTTTTCTTGCGCCCGAAGAGCATAGCCGGCTATGTGCTAGGGGGCAAGGGGAAAAGAAGTCAAAAAGACGGATTTGTTGCCGAGTTATACACTGTATGGTTGCCTCTAATACTATCTATTACTGAGTTACTGTAACATTCATAATCGCGCTTCATCTTATCCTAATATTAATGGATTTTAATTTTGCACTTAAATCATATCGCATTATCTTTTTGTACATTTCCGCCTTTATCTCGTCTTACATAGCCCGCTATGCTTCAACAAGATAAAAACAAAACTGTCTCAAAAATCTAAATGCACTATAATTTAGGATTTTTGAATGCTTGCCTCAATTGGGGGAAGATAGTAATATATACCTCGTGTGCCTTCTGCAAGATTATGATAACAAGCCAATATGACAACACAATAAATATACAATGAATGTTGTGTGAATATTCATATATTTGTCAATAAAATGGCAAAAAGTTAACTATTATGAAGTTTTTATGCACACTGTTGACGCAAGCTAATCGAGTAGAGGCTAATCGCTAAGGATTTCGCCCCTCTCACACCACCGTGCATACGGTTTTCCGTACACGGCGGTTCAATT
>JAWXUT010000018.1:0-21416 GCA_044426075.1 Bacillota bacterium | reverse complement strand
GTTGACAAATTTACAAATGCAAGCATTTAGCTAGATAAATCTAGCAATAGCACCGATATAATTCACCAAGTTATCCGAAAATGCACTTCGTGCGCTTTCTCCCCGCTTCATATAATATTACTTAAAACAGCCCCACAAAAAATATAGGGCTGTTTTGTGATATATGGCTTTTTAGGTAAAAACGCGTAGTTTGCGTGCATAACAATAAAACCCCCACCCGACCGGCACGAATATTACTAGGCGTAAATGAGTGCTGGGCGGGCGGGGGTTTTTGAAGTTAGGTGCGTGAAATACGCGTTTTTACTATTTGTTTGCTAGTTTTTTGTAACCTTCCAACCTCTCCTTAGCTTGCGCCTCGTTGGTTGCAAATAGTTCTGCTGCGATAGCGGGGTCTTGTTTTTTCAAACTTGCGTAGCGAACTTCACCTGCTAGGAATGCACCGTAATCGCCAGTAGGTTCTTTGCTATCTAGGCTGAATGGGTTTTTGCCCTCATCTGCTAGAGTTGGGTTGTAGCGATATAGTTGCCAGTAACCGCAATCAACAGCTTTTTTCATTTCGCCCATTGCATTTGACATATTAACACCGTGGTTGATACAAGTTGCATATGCGATAATTAGTGATGGTCCGTTGTAAGCTTCAGCTTCTTTCATAGCTTTCATAAGTTGGTTCATATTTGCACCCATACTTACTTGAGCAACGTAAACATAGCCATAACTCATTGCCATCATACCTAAATCTTTCTTTTTGATTCTCTTTCCGCTTGCTGCAAATTTTGCAATTGAACCAGTTGGAGTTGATTTTGATGCTTGTCCACCAGTGTTGCTGTAAACTTCGGTATCAAGAACCAAAACATTTACGTTTTCACCAGAAGCTAGAACGTGGTCAAGTCCGCCATAACCGATGTCGTAAGCCCAACCGTCACCACCGAATATCCAGATTGATTTTTTAACTAGGATATCTTTTTCTGCTAGAATTTTTGCAAAAAGTTCTTTGTTTGCGCACTCGCAAGTAGCACCGTCTGCAATCATATCTAGTAGTGCTTTGCTTGTTTCGATACTGCCGTTTGTGTCTTCCATATTAGCAAGCCAAGCTTCGCAAACTGATTTGCATTTTTCGCAATCGCCGAATTTTTCTGCAAGTTCTGTTACATATTCTGCAACTTTTGCGCGTCTTGTTTGTACAGCTAAGTTCATTCCAAAACCGAATTCTGCATTATCTTCAAACAAACTGTTTGCCCAAGCTGGGCCGTGACCTTTGTCGTTTTTGGTGTATGGGCAAGTTGGTGCGGAACCGCCATAAATACTGCTACATCCAGTTGCGTTTGCAACTATCATTCTATCACCGAATAATTGTGTAACAAGTTTTACATATGGAGTTTCTCCACAACCCGCGCAAGCGCCACTAAATTCAAACAATGGTTTTTTGAATTGGCTTCCTTTTACGCTGTCATCTTTGAACACTGCTGTTGTTTCTGGTAAACTTGCAGCAAATAGTGCATTTTCTGCTTCTGCTACAATTGAAACTGCGATTGGTTCAAGCACAAGTGCTTTTGTTTTTGCAGGACACACGTTAACACAGCTTCCGCAACCCGTACAATCGTATGGGCTAACTTGCATTCTGTATTTATATCCTTTGAAACCAGTTGCATCTTTTGTTCCAAATGATGCGGGGGCAGAAGCAAGTTCTTCTTCTGTTGCCAAAACTGGGCGGATAACTGCGTGTGGACATACAAATGAACATTGGTTACATTGGATACAATTTTCTTTAATCCAAACTGGAACCTTAACTGCAATTCCGCGTTTTTCAAATTTAGTTGTGCCAACTGGAACGCAACCGTCTGCTGAGAAAGCTGAAACTGGAAGTTTGTCACCTTCTTGTTTTAAAATTGGATTGATAACATCAGCAAAATATTTATCTGTTGCACCCTCAATCATTGGCGCACCTTCTGTTGTGGTTGCCCAAGATTCTGGATAGCTAACTTCTTTAAGACTGCTGATTGCGCCATCAACTGCGGCATAGTTCATATTAACGATTGCATCGCCTTTTCTGCCATATGACTTTTTGATAGCTTGTTTCATATAAGTTTCTGCATCGCTATAAGGAATAACTTCTGACAACTTGAAGAAAGCTGCTTGCATAACTGTGTTTACGCCTTTTGTTGCGCCAATTGATGCGATAACTTTGTTTCCATCAAGAGTATAGAACTTAACTTTCTTTGAAGCAATGGCATTTTTAACACCTGCAGGAAGCATTTTATCCATTTCTTCTGGCTCCCAGATAGAGTTGATTAAGAAAATTCCGCCTTCTTTTAAATCGCTCAACATATCGTATCTGAACAAATAGCTTGGTGTGTGGCAAGCTACAAAGTCTGCTTGGTCAATTAGATAACTGCTCTTAATTGGGCTGTCGCCAAATCGCAAGTGAGAAATTGTAATTCCACCGCTCTTCTTACTGTCGTATACAAAGTATCCTTGTGCGTATTTGTCTGTGTGGTCACCGATAATCTTGATGCTGTTTTTGTTTGCACCAACAGTTCCGTCTGAACCCAAACCAAAGAACTTACAGCTGATTGCACCTGCTGGTGCTGCATTGATAAATTCATCTAGTGCTAAAGATGTGTTTGTTACGTCATCTGTAATACCTACTGTAAATCCGTTTTTATTCTCTCCACCCATATTCTTGTAAATTGCATTTACCATTGTTGGGTTGAACTCTTTGCTTCCTAAACCATAACGACCACCAACTACGCTGATGCCTGTTGTGTCTTTTAATGAACTTACTACATCTAGATATAGTGGCTCACCTACTGAACCTGGCTCTTTTGTTCTGTCCATTACGGTGATGTATTTGCAGGTTGCTGGGATTGCTTTTAAGAATGCTTCTGTTGGGAATGGGCGATATAATCTTACCTTAATCAAACCAACTTTTGCACCGTTTGCGTTTAGATAGTCAACTGTCTCTTCGCAAGCATCTGCTCCGCTACCCATAATTACAATAACTTTTTCTGCATCTTCTGCACCATAATAGTCACATAAACTATAATGTCTGCCCGTTAATGCACCCACTTTTTCCATATTTTCAGCTACAATTGCTGGCACTGCGTTGTAGTACTTGTTGCAAGCTTCTCTGTTTTGGAAATATATATCTCCGTTTTGTGCTGTGCCTTTTTGAGTTGGATGCTCAGGGTTCAATGCACGTGCTCTAAAATCTTCAATATCTGCCATATCAACTAGTGCCTTCATATCAGCATAGTCGATTGCGTTGATTTTGCTTACTTCGTGGCTTGTTCTGAATCCGTCAAAGAAATGGATAAATGGTACTTTTGCCTTTAGTGTAGATAAATGTGCAACTAAAGCTAAATCCATTGCCTCTTGTACAGAGTTACTTGCTAGCATTGCAAAACCAGTTTGTCTACATGCCATAACGTCTGCGTGGTCACCAAAAATATTTAGTGCGTGAGCAGCTAGTGCTCTTGCAGATACGTGGAAAACTGTTGGCAATAACTCACCAGCTATTTTATACATATTTGGAATCATTAATAGCAAACCTTGGCTAGCTGTGTATGTTGTTGTTAACGCACCAGCAGCAAGTGAACCGTGAACTGCACCCGCAGCGCCCGCTTCTGATTGCATTTCTGCCAATTTAAGCTTTTGCCCAAACATATTTTTAACACCTTGAACTGACCACTCATCTGCATATTCTGCCATTGTTGATGATGGAGTGATTGGATAGATTGCAGCAACTTCGCTAAATGCATATGCTACATAAGATGCAGCGGCGTTACCGTCTATTGTCATTTTCTTGCTCATTAGAACCTCCAGTATTTCATAATTTAAATTGTTATAATTTCATACCTATTATTATAATCCCATATCCAAAAATTGTCAACTATTATTTAAAATTTATACTAGTTACACCCCAATTTTACTATATTATTATAATGATTAGTCATTATATAGTATATATTTGCATCAAGCGACAATTTTCTATTTTTTTGTTGGTTGTTTATTGAAAATTCCATTTACATTGCACATAAGATATGATATAATCAAATTAGAATATTTTTGGAGTTGCAGTATGAAAAATTTAGTTAAAATTGCAGACGCATTTTGCTTGCCTTCTAATGCAGAAACAGTAACGCCTTACGGATGTGGGCACATCAATGACACATACTTGGTTCAGTTAAAATGCGGAACCAAATTTATAATGCAACGCGTAAATCATAACGTATTTCCAAATGTTCCAGCACTTATGGCAAACATAGTTGGGGTTACAAATTATATAGCAGAAAAAACCTCAGCTTTAGGTAAAAGTTTAAGTGACACATTGCAAGTAATAAATACAAAAAGCGGTGATAATTATCTAGTTGATTGCAATAATTATTATAGAATGTACAACTTTATCGATAAGGCAATTAGCATAGAAACCACCCCTACCCAGCACCAATTAGAACTTAGCGGAAAAGGGTTCGGAGTGTTCCAAAAACTGCTAAATGGGTATCCCGCAGATAGCCTTTCGGAACCCATAGCTAATTTTCACAACACAGAAGATAGATTGTTAAAGTTCAAAGAAGCAATAGCAAACAACACCGCAAGAAGACTTAGTGGCGTAGCAGAAGAGGTGGAATTTTTCTTATCGCGCGCAGATTATGCAACAATAGTTACAAGCTTAATCACTGCGGGTAGTATTCCACTTAGGGTAACGCACAACGACACTAAATTAAACAATGTGCTAATTGATATTGAGCGTGATGAGGCGGTTGCAGTAATCGATTTAGATACAGTTATGCCCGGTTCAATATTGTATGACTTTGGCGACAGTATAAGAAGTGGGGCAAACCTTGGCGCAGAAGATGAGCGCGACTTGGCAAAGGTGCAATTTTCATTGGATCTATTCCGTGGATACACAAGGGGTTTTGTTGGAGAAGTGGCAGCAGCCTTGACTTCCACCGAGATAGAAAATATGGCATTTGGCGCAATACTTATGACATATGAGTGCGGAATGAGATTTTTAACAGACTACTTAAATGGCGATACTTACTTTAAGGTTCACCGTGAAGGGCACAATTTAGACCGTGCACGCACGCAAATAAAAATGGTGCAAGATATGGAAAAGGTGCTTCCACAAATGACACAAATTGTAAAAGATCAAGTTGAAATCGCACTAAAATAGGCAATAATTCGCTAAACGCGAGCAGTATAACTAAGATTCGCCTATAAAGATAGGCAAAGGAGACCTTATGAAAATATTGGTAACTGGTGGCGCGGGCTACATAGCTTCGCACACAAACGTAATGTTGTTGAATGCAGGATATGAAATTGTAGCAGTAGACAACTTTTCTAATAGCGACATAACAGCTGTTAAAAATGTAGAAAAAATCACTGGCAAAACAATCACTTTTATTGAAGGTGATGTTTGCAATAAGCCATTTATGAATAGTGTATTTGACGCGCATGACATATATGCAGTTATCCATTTTGCGGGGCTAAAAGCTGTGGGTGAGAGTTGTGCAATTCCACTAAAGTACTATCAAAACAATTTAATTTCAACATTAACATTGCTAGAAGTTATGGGGGCGCACAATGTTAAAAACTTTATTTTTAGCAGTTCTGCAACAGTTTACGGCATTCCAGAAACCTTGCCATTAACTGAAAGTTCACCTCTATCCACAACAAACCCATATGGTGCAACAAAACTTATGGGTGAAGATATGTTGCGCGACATTTACAAGGCAGATAGCAGTTGGCATTTTGCACTTTTGCGTTACTTCAACCCAGTTGGAGCACACGAAAGCGGTCTAATTGGTGAAGATCCAAAGGGTATTCCAAACAATTTGATGCCATATGTTGCAAAAGTTGCATTCGGTGAGTTGCCTTACGTAAATGTATTTGGCAATGATTATGACACCCCAGACGGCACTGGCGTTCGCGACTATATCCACGTAATGGATTTAGCAGAAGGTCACTTAGCAGCCCTAAACAACATTGAAAAATTTGGAGCAACCGCAGTAAACCTAGGCACTGGCGTTGGCTACAGCGTGCTAGAAATGGTAAAAGCATTTGCAGATATCAGCGGAAAACCCGTAGATTACAAAATAGTTGCCCGCAGACCAGGTGACATCGCATCTTGCTATGCTAGCCCAGATTACGCAAGAGAATTTATCGGTTGGGAAGCTAAACTTGGATTGGTTGATATGTGTCGCGACCTTTGGAACTTCCAAAAAAGCCGTATTTAATGCACCTAACATAATAAACAGCCCTGCATATTTGTGGGGCTATTTGAAGTAATAAGTAATAGTGAATAGTGAAGAAGTTGTGGATTTTAATTTATAGTTTGTTCAATCGTGGAACAAATGCAAAACGCAATGCAAAGCGGATTGCGGGCGTCAGAGGACTAACGCACCCTACGACAATACAGTTTATGCGCAATGCAAACAACGGCGTTTTATATAATTTTATCCTCAATTCGCGCAAGCGACTTTCATTTGCTTGCAAATTTCATTCCGTTAGGAATTTCACTGGCACGAAGTGGCAATTTCATTCATTTTAATGCGGATGCGGGCGTCAGAGGACTACCACCCTACGATTATATGATTTATCAGTTGCACAAACAACGACGCTTATATAATTTTATCCTCACTTCTTCACTCTTCACTATTACTTACGACTTCCACCCGACGGGTGGTGGCTTCTTGTCCAGCAATTAGTCCCTCGCCAACTGCCTTTGAGACTTGGAGTGGGGTTCCTGTGCAGTCGCCTGCGGCGTATACATTTTTTATATTGGTTGCCATATTTCTGTCCACTTCAATATAGCCATTTTTTAGGGTTAGGGTGGGGAATAAATCGGTTGGGGCTAAGGTTGTACGCAAAATAAAGGCGCCGTCTACTGCTAGTTGTTCTCCGTTTATTGTTATAGATTGCAATGTGTTTTCGCCTTGTAAGGTTACTTTTTTAGGTTTGTGGAAGTAATGCACGGTGCAACCAACTTGCTCTAAAAATTCGGCTTCGTGTTTTGCGGATTCTGCATAACCTAGCACTGCAACTGTTTTTCCTCTAAATGCAAATGCGTCACAAGTAGCGCAATAACTTACGCCTTTGCCTAAAAACTCCTCTTCGCCTTCAAACTTTGCGCCTCTTGCAACACCAGTCGCTAAAATTATTGCTCTGCCTTCTACAACTTCTGTGCCCACACTTACAAAAATCCGTCCGACACCGCAACGGCGCTCAATGCTCTGCCTTCCATAAAATGCACACCGTTTGCCACTGCGTGGTTGTGCATATTTTGCAGCATTTCACTGCCAGTTTGCTTGGGCATACCTATGTGATTATCCACTAAATCGCTCTGCCAAAGGGGGTTTTCTGCTATAGGATTGGATATTATTAATGCTGTTTTGTTGCGCGCCATTACATTTATTCCGGCACTTAACCCAGCGGGGCCTCCACCCAAAATTAATACATCGTATTTTTCCATAATTATCTCCAAATTAATTGTTGCCAAATTGCCGTTATTAATTCAAAATGAGCCGTTGCCCGCCCATTTTACTTGTTTTTGTAATATTCAACTATTTTTTCAATAGCAGTGTCACTTAAATTGTGTTCTATTTTGTAGGCGTTTGCCTCTGCATCTTCGTTATCTAAAAATAATTTATCCACAAAAAACTCTTTTATCGCCAAGTGGATAGTTGCAACACGCTCTGCACTCTGCTTGCCTTTTTCTGTGAGTTCAATTTTGCCGTAAGGTTTTTGATTGATGTATCCGCACAATTTTAGCGTTTTTAGTGCACGAAAAACTTCTGAACGCGTAACGCCCAGTATGTTACCAACCTCAATAGACTTTATCGCTGTAGCCTTTTGGGATAGTGTATATATAATTTGTAAGTATCTTTCTACAGAATCTTTCATATATCACCTAAAGATATTTTAGCACATAACCTCATCTTTTGCAACAAAGAATTTGCATAATTTATATAAAATTAAAAATTATCATTATGATGCCTAGAATAATAAGCACCGCGCCCGTTACATAGCTAAGGGTTTTGGGTTTTGATTTATTTGCAATAATGGCAGAAATCTGGGCTGCAACAAGAGTAGATGCAACGCAAACAGCCAGTATTCCCCAGTCGGGAGCACCGTCGATAGCAAAGTGAGCAAGGGCGCCCGATAAAGCAGTAAGTGTCATAATCATAACGCTTGTGCCAACGGCTTTTTTAAGGTCATAATGCATAACAGAAGTCAGTACAAGTAGCATCATCATACCACCGCCCGCGCCAACAACGCCACAGAACATACCTATAATTATTGAAAATATAAACACCAAAGTAAGCTGTTGAGCTTTAGTGCGCTGCTTTTTTTCGCCCAACTCATCAGCACCTTGAATAGGTTTCAAAATGAATTTAACACCCAATATAACTGTCATTGCAAGGGAGAAACCACCAAGTGTTGATGTAGGCATAAGTGAACCTACATAGCTACCTACTAGTGTAAATATAATTACAAGCACCATCATAAGTAAGCCATTTTTAAGGTCGATATTTTTTTGCCTTCCATAGGTTATTGCAGAAACAGCAGATGCAAGCACATCAGATATCAGTGCAATTCCCACAGCAGAATACGCGTCATATCCCAAAAACACAACGAGCATTGGGGATATAAATGCGGCGGCAGAAAGCCCCGCAAAGCCCGTGCCAATACCCGCGCCAATACCTGCAAATATACATACTACTACTTCTAAGCCAGTCATTTTAATTCTTCCTTACTACAGACACCGTTGTCCAATTATCCCGCACTCTATTTATAAAGTTCGGTCAATAAATTTTGCCATACACTATCATTTAATAATGATATATACGATATTTTTGATGCAAGCCTATTTAGCTTTGTCTTTAATCTGTTATTTTCAAGCACAGCGATTGCCATTTGTTGTGCATTGCTCCCTTTAACTTCAACACAAGCTATTGTTGGCTTAATATATTGATTTAGGATACTGTTTATGTCATTTTGGGTAACAGTATCACTATAAATTACCACTTTTGTGAAATCGGGGTGCGTTGCAAAATAGTTAATTGTGGCAAACAAACTCATAACTTCTGCACTGAACACGCCCGCCTTAATATCAGAAACTAGCGTTGCCGTGTCACTGAGGCTTGTGGCAACAACACCAGTCGCGCCGTTACTTATTACAGTTACAATATTGTTTGTTAAACTTACAACAATGCTGTTTGTTTTGCTGTCTAAAAGTTCTAAAAGTGCCACGCTTCCGCCATCCATTTCGGATAAGGGAGGAAGATACACATCTTCTGCGGGCATAGCATAAACAGATGCCTCAATTGTGTCACCGCTTGTAAAACGCAAAGGGTCGGTGCTTTTTGTAAACATCTCTAGCCTTTGTTTTGTACCGAACACCATTAGGGTTATTGCTTTTGCAACGCCATATTTTTCATAGAACTCAATTGCGTTTTTTTGTACAACTGCACGCAGTTCATTTGTAGTTAAATCGGGGCTAGCAAAAACAGCTGTTTCAACCACTTCGCCATTATCTAAAATGCTCAATGTTGTGTGTGTGTCATACAACCCTGCAACAACTTCTGGGGTCTCTATTTTTTTAGGTGGAGCGGATTTTTTAAGTGCCAATGGGTTAAGCTCAATGCTTCCGTCAAACTGCTTATCACAAGCTAGTCTTACACCCTTAGCCCTATCTTCTGCACTTATAAAACGCAAGTCTAGAGCGGTTGCTTCAAGGGTGGGAGCGATTATCCTACATCTCCCACATATGCCCTTGCCTCCGCAAGGGAATGCGAAGCCTTCGTTTAGCAAAGCATCACGAAGGCTGTTGTTTTTACCATTTTGTTTTACTATCATTGTTGTCCTATTAGCTATCGCTTTCAACTACTACTAAGGTTGCTTCTATCATATCCACATAAACTGCTGGGATATCAACTTCAACTGCGTTTTCGTCTTCACCTTCGGTTTTTGTGCCAATTGGAGCATCTGCTGAGGTTATTGTATTGCCATTATCTGCAACATTGCCAGAAATGTACATATAACCAGAGTCAAGGTAATCGTCATCTTCACCAATTTCAATTGTTACACCCTCGCCGATTGTAAGTGTTGTTGTAGCCGTAACAACAGCAAGATCAGCATAATTTTCCTTGAAATCATTATCTACAATACTGTCACCTTGTTTCATCATAACGATATTAAATATTCTGTCAAATACTGTACCGTATTCAATTTTTACATTTTGCGCGAAGTAAATCGTATCACCCCAGCCAACGTTATATTCATTTAACAGCGCGTTGTTTAAAGTAATCGTTGTATCTGTATATGCATTACCAATATAAATTATGTTGCCAGCTAAGCTAGATACGTCACCACTTGTTAACACATCAATATATCCTTGAATAATACTTTCTGCTGTGCTGTTGTAGAAAAATGCCTTTTTAGTAGGTGACAACGCGCTTGTGTCAGAAGTAAAAATTTCAAGTTCAATTAGTTTGTACATACTTGCGTTTGAAACGGCGTCGTTAATGTCACCAGAAATATCTGTCAATAAAGTGTCAGATGATATTAGCGCTAGCACGCCAGAGGTGCAACTTTCTGCATCAAATACATCGCCCACTGTAAGTGATGAAATTGTTTCATTTATTGCCTCACCAGTTAACAATGTGTCTTTTAGTGCAATCAGAATTGGTTCGGAATCATCATTAATATCAATCATTTCGCCAAGTTTTAAACTCTCAACAATGCTTGTCATCTTTGAACCTAAATCATCAATTTTTAAACCAATTGATACAACGTCACCGCTTGTTTCATCGTAATATTTATATGTAATCATTGCTGCAAGAACCGCGTTTATTTCGGTTTCACCGTCAACGTCAAGCAGTTTTCCGTCTTCATTACAAACAGGATTGCCCTCGTCATCACGTAGTACTTCAATTACATTTGCAATTGTCATATTGTCAACTTTGTCGCCCATTGTATCTAGTGTTGCATCTGCCAAATATTCCCATATAAAAGTATCGCCAGTGTCTAGCATTTCTGACAATGTCAATGCGCTAATTTGATCGGATATGCCCATTGTAGCAACGGTGTCATCTTCATTATATTGTGTTTCAATTGAACAATCTGCCAATGCTTGCAATACTTTTGGGCTATCTTCGCCGATTTCCATCAACTCACCCAACGTCATATCTGCAATAACGGCATCCATATCCGTGCTCACTTCATCCATAGTTAGCACGCCAAGTTTCTGCAAAATAACAGAGCTTGCTTCCAACTCGTCGGTTGCGTCAGCGTCATACACAACATCGATAAAGTTGTCTAGCGTGTAATCCATAATGCTTGCAAAAGCAGTTGATAATGGTTGTGATAAAAATGATTCTGCTGAAAATAGCGGAATATCTGGGAACGCCACACCAAATTTCTCTTCAACTGTTGCAACAGTTAAATTTTCTGTAATTGTTGTGCCGATGTCACTTAATGAGCTTGTAGCCATAATGCTTGCAGATACACCTATAATATCTTCTAAAGTTGAAGTTAAGGCATCGGTGCCTATTGCTTCTTCTAACTCGCCGATAGTAATGTTATCTAGATCAGTAAGTGCAGAATACACATTTTGTCCGTATGCAAGTATCGTCAATGATTTAACTTCATCAGAAAGAAAATCGGCTTCAACACCCGCCATATCTAAAACTGTATCAATATCTTGCGAAACAAGCATATATCCTACGCCAACTATGCCACCAAGTGTAAGCACGATGCCCAAAACAACACCGAACAACAGTGAAAAAAAGGTTTTTATCCCACTGCCCTTTTTGACAATTTTCTTATTTCTGTAAGCGCTCACTTAAAACTCCTTTTGACGCATTGCGCCTATTTTGAAATTAAACTAGACAAATAACTGTAAATAAAGTTACTGTCTTTAATAAGTTGATAAACTGTGCTTGTCTCGCTAATTGCGTTGAAGTTAGCTAAAGCGCTAAATCCACTAAGTAGTTCAAGTAGAGCTGTTAATAGTAGTAGTACAAGTACGCCAACAACTGCCCCGATTAACGCGCCAAGCATTTTATCAATAAAGTAAACTAAATGCAATGATTGTACCGCTCTTTTAACAAAGTAGAACAACATTGAAAGTATAATTTTTACTAGGATTAACGCAACAACAAAGCCAATAACCATAAACAAAATGTCTGTAAGGCTGTCACTTAATGCGTCAACAAAAATAACTTCAGCATCCACATCAATAACTCCGTCATCGTCGGTTAGACTGGCCGCAATTGAACCCTCTACCATAGATGCAACATTTATATATGAATACACAGAACCACTAAATATCTCGCTGAAATACTTAAGCCCTGTATCTGTTTCAAACATAAGCACTGGATCTGTAGCTGTATCACCGTCATCATCGCTGTATCTAACAATAACATATGCATTTGGCACAGAATCCGCTATTGATTCGCTAATTGAAGCCGAAACATCCACGCCCCAAGATGTATAATCTACCATTACACTACCTAAAGGTGAAGCCAATACAACCGCTAAAACAATAGCTAAAATGCTTGTAATAGCGCCCTTAATTGACTTGATGAAGCCTCTACGAAAGCCGGATAAGGTCATTAAAACCAAAATCAGCACTAACGCTCCGCTCAATACAAGCCCCCAGAAACTAGCAGCCTCCATTCCCATAATCATTCCTGATCCATCAGCAAATAACATTTGCAAACCTCCAACTTTATATTAGGTGTTTTTCACCCTATTATACTTATATATTATATCACTTATATCCTATTATTGCAATAGGTATTCGCATTTATTTAAATAAATAGATTTACAAATTTAGGAATATCAAAAAACTAGCGATTTATGCGGTTTTCTGCATAAAAAAAGATAGCAAAGCAACTAACCTTACTATCTTTTATTTAATTTTGTGTTTGATATTACTGTTTACGCTAATTCATCTTGCGTATCAGAAGAAGCCAATTCTTCTGTTACAACATCTTCGCCACCACTAATGCCGGATATTAGCTCTGGAATGTCAATTTTAAGCACAAGTTGCGTAACTAAAATTGCCAATGAAACAACTACTAAAAAAATCAATACACCCAGCCAAATTTTACGCTTGGTTTTAACTTTTTTTGAGGCATACTTGCTTTTATATGGATTGTATGTATCGTACACTGCACTCTCTTTTGCCATTACGCACCTCTAATATTTGCATTTTTTAGGCTAATATATACCTTGCAGCGCAAAAAATGAAGCATTTTACCCCGCATTTATTTAGACAACTACACAATATAAGCGCCGTTGCTCTATAAATTTTTTATATTAATAAGTTTGCTATTGTTTATTAAAACTCTTTTTTGTTAAGTGCTTCTTTTAACAATGCAGCTTCTTCATTTGACAAGGTGATACCTTTGCCCATTCTTTCGTGGTCTGGTGACCATTCACGAAGATCGAATTTTGGTTCTCTGTCATTCCAGCTAACGATGTTAATTTCTTTTGTCCAACCGCGGCTTGATTCGCTTAAAATTCCACATTCTTCAACAATTTCATATTTTAATTCTGGCATATTGTCCTCCTCAGCATAAGGCAATCCCTATAACGCCCTATACCCTTGTAATGTAAATATAATATACTATAATTAAATATTATGCAAGTGTTTTATATAACTATTTACTTTTTTATTTCTTAAGGTTAATAGATAGTTATTTTTAAGTTGTTAACTTCTGCCCTACTTTTTGTGATAACAAGTCTGTATTTAACATAATGGTTGTTTAATATAGATATAATAGTATGTGCGCCAATTGTAAATCCGCTATGCACCGTTACAAGTTCTTTGTCTGCAGTTTCTGCAATGATACAAAACTCCTCAACAAGCTGACCATTTGCAATATCTTCACGGAGTACAAATTTTGTTGCGCCACTTTTGCTAGGGGTTATATCGTAAACAGTTTCGCCTTTGGGATTGGTGTATCTTATTAGACGCGCGCTAATCTCTTCACTAAAATCTTTTTGCAAGGCTGAAGCAAACTCTAATAGCCTATCAGACACCTTTTGACTAATCTCGCCAGACTTTGTAGGTGGCACATTTATAACCAAATTTACATTGTTGCCAACAGTTGAATAATACACGTTTTTAAGCTGCTCAAGCGTGCGTACACCCGATATCATCTCTTTGGTGGTACCGTGATAATTGCCCGTGTTTAGGATACTAATATGGCATACAGCGGGACACCAAACTAGCTCTTTTGCGCTAAGTGCAACTTCTCTGCTGCCCAAATCTAAAGAGGATAGCGTGGGGTAAGCGTTGCTCACTTTGCCCATACTTTTTTGTTTGCTATATGATAAAATATCGCTATCAACAACGCACCATTCTTGTTCTCTTGCGTGTAGTAATTGCATTCCGACGGGGCGCACATCGTCACCACAAATCGACACAATTGCATTACTTTGCAACTTGCGTACGGTGTTTTGATATCGCAAAAAGTCGTATTCTTGCGCCTTATCTAGCTTGTGGTCGGGTGTGTTTGAATCCAATATAACTTCACATATTGCGCCATAATTTGTAAGTAATTCGGTTAATTGATTTACAAAAAAATCGTTGTATTCTGCACTGCCAAAGCACTTTTCGTGTCTGTTTAAAAGTGACAAGCGCACGCCAAACTTTATGTTTTGCCTTCTGCATTCTTCCGCAAGTTCTGCAACCATATCTTTGCCATAAGGTGAGTGCATAACCGTGTAATCGGTATATTTGCTGTTAAATAGGCAGAAACCGTCGCTGTGTTTTGCCGTAAAAATAATGCCCGCGCTACCAGACTTTTTGCACAAACTGACCCAGTCTGCAATCTTTGCATCTTTTAATTTGAATTTTGAAACAGAAACTGTGCCGTCACCGCTATCTTTGCCAGTGAAGGTGTTTAAACCAAAATAAATGGCGTTGTAGTACTCTAAATTTTGCCACTGAACCTGTCTAGCGTGTGGCTTGACTGCTGTAAGTGGGGTTAAATCTGCCTTCTTCATACGCCCTCCAAGTGCTATTGCATACGCAAATCAACGCCGTCAAAGTTAATCGCCAAACATTTGCCACGTTGAAATAGTCGCGAATAAATGCGCTGACCATATCGCGCTAAAATCTGTTCGCTGCCCAAATTTGTGGTTACTGCAATCGGGCTTTGGTCGCGGCTTGCAATAAGTTCATACAGATAATTTACGGTGACGTTGTTCATTATATTTTCTGTGCCGAGGTCATCAATTATCAGCAAATCACAGTCTACAAGAGGTGCAAAAATATCTTCCTTTTGCTCAACTGGAGCAAGGTGATATTTTAAAAATATGCGATTTATTTGTTGCGAATTTAGCATTAGTACAGATAAACCTTTGCGCATCAATTCATTTGCAAGCACAGATAATGTAAATGATTTACCCGTGCCAACTTTACCACTTAACACTAAATATTTGTACTCATTGTTTGGGAAACTGGCTGAATATTTTTTGAACCATTTTAAGCGCTTTTGCATATCGCTGCGATACTCTGCTGGATAGAAGTTCATATCAATAGCATCATAATTATCTATATCAGTTACACGACCCACGCAGTTGCCGCTAAGCATATCAAACACCAATTGTTTTACGCAAGTGCAGTTCTCTCCACCCACCATTCCTATATCTTTGCAGCGCTCGCAAACATAGTGATTTTGTAAATCATTTTCAGTATATCCAAGCTGTTTTACGCGCGCAATTAACTTTGCATTAAGTGCGTCATATTGCTTGTTTAGGCTACCAACATCAGCATTTAGGCTCATCAAACGCGCAATTTCAAACCCTAAGGTGTCGCGCTCGGATTCTATATTTTTAAACTCATCATCGCCCCTTAATGTGGTCATTGTGGTTTTGCGTGCTAGCTCATTTGCCACCCTTCTTGACTTAACTATATTGAATGCTTCTTGAAACTGTTTATTCATCGCTGCCTCCATTTAAATCCAAATCTTCTAAGTTGCTAAACACACCGCTAAGCTGTTCTTTAGTATAACTGTGTGTGAGATATTCGTCTTTAGGCTCTTGTGTTTTTGCACCTTTTTTAGGCGACGCTTTTGTTGCGTTGTTTGCTAGATAATCTGCAACTGCAATCTTGTCAAAAATTCCGCGTTCTTTAAGCGTTGCAAGGGTGCGGTTTATGTTTGTCATGGGGAAAGGTTGGCCGGCGGTGTTATCTGCAACAAGCAAAATAACGCTGTGGTCAAAGCCCCAAATTTCTTGGAAGGTTCTGTAATATTCTCTGTCGCGATTGGAGATAAAAGCGTTGCTTCCCGCGTGAGATAGCACTTCTTTAACAAGCTGGTCGCGCGCAACTTGTTGGTCGATATAATTGTTTATTCCGTCTGCAGTCAACAAGCCCAATTTGTAGAACTTTGTCACAATTTCATCAACCTTGTCTAGTGTTTTAATGTTGCGCATAAAGCTGAATTTAGCTATCGTTTTTAGCGCTAGCGCATCAAAACCTTTGTTTAACCAAGGCATAATGTATGTTTCAACCACCATATCGTATGTTGCATAGTATCCGCCAATGCTGATTATGATATCTTGAGCCAATTTTTGATGTTCTTCTTTGCTCTTTGCGTAAGCTTGAATATCTAGTGCGCTTGTTGCGCCGGCGTTTAGCAATTCTTCTATTACGCGACTTAACTTTTCTGTTCCGCCACGTTTTTTGCACATTCTGCACGCAACTAGTATTGCGTCGAGTTGCAAACCGCATTCTTTTGTCCAATATAAATATTTTTGCCTATCGTCTAGCCCCGCTTGTGACTTCAAGCCAAGCGCTTTAAAAATCTGCCTAATATCTTCACCATTTTGTTCAAGCTCTTCTATGTGCGCGCTAACCGCCGCTTCGCTAGTTATGCCTTGCTTTGCCCAGTCACTTGCCACCGCTAAAATGTAAGGTGTGCTTGCCACTGCTTTAACTTCTAAACAATATGCCGCTATCATAAGCATAGCATTTGTATCAATTTTAAACTGCTTCATAAGTTCTACATAACTCATAAGCTCATTTTCTCCCAACACTTTATCGGGGAAGATACGTGCCATTTCTTCTACAAAAACGCTATAATCGGATGCATTATACTTGATTGCGCGGGTGATTGGCGCCTTAACTGATTGATAGGTTATTTTTAATGGATATGTTTTGCTTATTGTAACTAAACCTAAATTCTCCCAATATTTGTATGCGTCGGTGATGCGTTTTTCGGTTAATTTTAGGCTGATTGCCATTTTTTCTATGCTATTATCTTCTAACATTGTGGCGAATAATCCGTATATGTAAACTTTGCTATCTGTGGCATCTGCCGTGGTTAAATAATTGCCAACAAACACATTGTCAACCATTGTGAACCCTTCTTTTATATAATCTTTTCCTATATTTGAGAATGACATTTCCCCTTCTCCTTTTATGTCTTTCTTTCGTTTTCTGCAGAATTCTCGCTTTGGAATTCTTATCCACACAATTTATTGCAATTTTGTCAACAAATATTTAATTTACTATTGCATTATCTTAATAATAGTAGTATAATAACAAAGACTATTGTAGTTTTGTAAAAATAGTATATCACACTTTTTGTTAGATTGCTAGTAAAAAATTATTTTTGTCAATTATAATGCTAAGATAACATTTCATAACGGAGGAGCAAGATGAAATTCATTAATTTGGTATTCCAAGGCATAGCCAACCAAAACGCCAGTGTAAATTTAGAGAATAAAATTCAAGGCGGAATAACTGTAACAGATCTAGACAAAGGCACGTTAAAAGACGCGATATCTTTTGCGTTGTTTGGTGCAATGGGCGACACGTCAAAATTGAGTGCCCCAGCTAAGGCAGAACTTAGTTTTGTTTCAGAAGATGCAACTTACACCGTTATCCGCACCTTCCGTAAAGAAGAAGCAGAAGATGAAGCTAAAGAATATGCTATGGTTACAGATTTCTCACAAACCACATCATATGCTGAGGGCGTAGCTGAAGTTGACGCATTTTTATCTAGCGTGGTACATTTTACCCCTGTTGCATTTAATTCGTTATTTTTAATTAATAAAGAGGATTTATCAGAAGTGTTATGTGCTGATTCATTAACAAGAGAGTCATATATAGCAGTGGCGTTAAATGAAATCAGTTCAATTGAGGATATTCAAGATAATACAGCTGCTTTAAAAGAAAAAGAGGAGGCGCTTATATCTGCAATCGAGCAAATTGCTCCAGTAACTCGTAAAGAGATAAAAGCTCAGCTTGCAGTTGTAAAAGGTGATAACATTGTGTTGTCAGATTTATCTACAAACATTGATGTTAGCACAAAAGAGTCAGCAAGGGTTGTTGCATACGAGCAAGATACAGAGGCTTTAAGCGCAATCAATGCAGTTATAGAGAAGGCGGCGGAATCTCAGCCCGAAGTAGATGCAATGATAGAAGCGTTGGCAAGCAGTCAACAAGCAGAAGCACTTATAGCATTATACAAAAAATACGATGCAATTGTAAATGACAGCGCTGCTGGACGCGAGGCATTAAATCCGGAGCTAGCCAAGTTATACGAACTAGAAAACAAAGTTGCTAGTGCCGAGATAAGCAGAGATAATTTAAGCAAAAAATACATTTATTTAAGTGAAAAAGAATCCGAACTAAACAAAGCTATGGTAGAATTGATTGCATCTGCTCACAATGAACCAGATACTTATTTAGTTAAAGAAAAAATTGATTCATATTATAAAGAAACTGATTTAGAGGCGGAAGTATTAAGAGAAGCTCTTGTTGCAACCGAAGCTGAAAAAGAGAAAATAGAGACAGCGTTAAATTCATTGCAAGAGCGCAAGTTATCTTTAAGGAACAAAGCTAGTTTCCGCAAGATAATTTCAGATGGCGCTGTTATGGAAAACAGAATAAAAGATAGCAACATTGTAATAGACAATGCTATTGCTAAAATGCAAGCTAACAAGGTTGCGCATTCTGCAAAGTATGACGAGCACGTACAGTTATCAAAGCAAATTGAAGAGTTAGCGGAAACGCAAGATAAGTTGATCAGCAAAATAGTTGGAAACTATGCAAATTATCAAGAGGCAGTTAATGCAGATGCTATATATAAACAATCATTATATGGTAAGCACTTAACAGTTAGCGCTAGCGAAGTAGAAATTGTAGCTATCGAGAAAAAGATACTAGCAGTAGACCAAACAACAGATAGTTATCAAGAAAAACTAGATGCTTCACTAGAAAATAAAGAAAAAATCAATGAGCATTTAAGTAACTTAAAAAATCGTTTAAAACAGCTAGAAACAAAGTTTGCCGATGTTGCAGGTGAAGCAAGCCTATCTGCCCTAGCAGAGGGTATTGAGTATGGCAGCCGCTGCCCAATTTGTAGCGGATTTGTTATGGCTAAAAATGATTTAGGTTCACAAAGCACAAAGGCTATTGAAACACAAATTGCATCAATAAAAGATGAAATCTTATTAGGTGCTTCAAAAATTGAAAGTTTGCAAGAGAGCATTGGTCAATATTCTGCAGCAAAAGTTGTAAGCGAAAACTATGCAGCATCTTTAGCAGAAACCGTAGCTTCAAAACGCGTAATAATCAATAAAGTGCTTGTTGAATATGGTGTAGGCAGCATTACAGAGTTGTTCAACCTATTAAAAGCAACAATTGCAAAGAGCAACAACTTGACAATAAATCTTGACACATATCGCAACAACAACACCATTTTGAATGGTTTAGTTGAAAAGAACAATGCAATCGTGTTAGAGTGCAACGATTACACAACAACCATTTCAGCTCAAGAAGCAGAAATCACCGAGTTGAAAGCATCAATTTATGTTCTTGTAAATGAGTATAAAAATATACAACCAGATTTAAACGGACAAAATGCAGAAGATCTTGTGGCTCAACAACACGTAATCAATAAAGAGTACGAAGAAATTGAGGTAGCGCAAGAAGAATTGTACGCTCAATTAAAAGAAGTTGCAAGTCACCGCGAAGAGATTTTATCAGTATTAAATGATTTAGAAGATAAGGTGATAAAAGTTGATGTTGACGGAGAGCAACTAAGCTATCACGAAATAGCAGTTAAGGTTATAATGAGTGACTTAAATAAATTGGGTGACACCATTGTAGAAACTGCAACAGAAAAAGATATAGTAAAAGTAAGGCTAGCCGCTATCAACAAGATAATTGAAACTACAAACGGCGACGTTAATGAACTAGTTTCATTCCTTGCAATGGAGACAAACCGTCTAGACACACAAGAAGCAGTTGCGCAAACTATCTACGACGATTATGCAGACCAAATTGCAGATTTAGGCGTAAGTTCTGTAGCTGAACTAGAAGCGTTGATATTGCCAGAAAACATAATTGAAATTTACAGCAAAGGCGTAACTTCATATGATGAAACAGCTATCCGCAATAATGAAGCAAGCGAGATATTGCAAGCAAGCATAAAAGCAAACCAACCTTATTACGATAATAAGGATGCTATTCAAGCCGAATATGACGCACTAAAAACCAAAGAATTTGCTATTATCGCAAAACTTCACGAAGATACAGCTATTGCAAAGGATATGGAAGAGCGTTACACTTTAACACTAAAGTTGAACAAAGAGTTATCTTTCTTGCAAGCTAGATTAGAGAGAATTGAAGAAATTGCTCCAGCTATAACCGAAACAACTATAATCGCAAAAGACTTTGCTACTATCATATTAAATAAAGCAAACAGTCTTGTTAAAAACTGGACGGATGATCGCTACAAACTATACACCAAAGAAAATGGTCAAGTTGTATTATTCAACAACAAAAAAGGCAAAGATGTAAGAACTGATAAACCAACTAAAGAAGAGTCAATGATACTATCCCTTGCCCTACCACTTTCATACATCAGCAGAACTAGCGACCTATTAGGATTTGAACTAACACCTGCATTGCAAATTAAAGCGACAGAAAGCGACAAAAACAGCTTGATTGCACTTGTATCCGCTAGCACAAATCAAGACCTAATCGTTTTCCCAGAAGATGAAGTAATGTTTATGAAAACTATAGGCAGAATTTAAACTTAAATCATTATAATATATAATAAACATATGGGTTGTAGAGAATTTCTTTACAACCCATTTTAAATATACAATGAAATTGCCACTGCGTGGCAGTGAAATTCCTACGGAATGAAATTTGCAAGCAAATGAAAGTCGCTTGCGCGAATTAAGGATAAAATTATATAAAACGCCGTTGTTTGAGCCACGATTAAAAAAACTATAAATTAAAAATCCACAATTATTCATTATTCAATATTAATTATTCATTCAACCCGCTTGCGGGTTAGTCCTCTGACGCCCGAAAACCAATTTGCCCGTTTTCGCCGTTGTTTATTTTGTCGCCGTTGTCTGTGCCACGGATAAAT